>NZ_JBVVQT010000007.1:0-263474 GCF_055811595.1 Mesorhizobium sp. WSM4814 | reverse complement strand
CATAGCCATCGCCTGTGGCCCGCGGGTTCCTTCCTCGGGGACTTTCGTACGCCTGCCGGCGCCCGAAACTCTTCACGAACACCGCCGTTTGAGATCACCGCCACCGTGTACTATGCTAAACCACGTCGGCCCGGACGCTTACCCAGGTTCAGCATATCCGGTTCAGCCCCGCGCATCCTCGCCGCTGGCATCCTCGGCCGCAAGGTGATCGCCGACCCGCTGCATCAGCCAGTCCCAGGCTTCTTTTTCGCCCTCGCCCGCAGTCTTTTCGATGGCGATCGAAAGGTAGGCGATTTCCGCCTCGATCTTGTCGCGCGGCAGCATGCCGAGCCGGCTGACCAGGATGGCCAGTTCCAGCACCGCCGCCTTGGCGCGGTTGAAGCCGGTGAACGGCGCATGCGTTTCCTCCTGCACCACGCGGCAGAAATGGCGAGGCCGCATGGCGTCGTCATCCACGCTTTCGACTTCGAGGACCGAATGCGCGAGCGCCGCTGCGAGCCGCGGTACCGGGAACCCGTCGACGGCAACGGTCGGCCAATGCTTGCGGCCGGTCAGGCAGCCGGCAAAGATGCGCACGTCATCGGTGTAATTGGCAATGGCGAACGGCACTTCGGCGAGATTGTCGAGCGTGATCGACGGCCGGAACGGCGCGATGACCCAGCCGTCCTTCTCGGCGATGATGCCGATCGGCGCGATGTGGACGTCGCCGGCTTCGTTGACCGTGGTGATGATCGATTCGCGAATGAACGGCATGGTTTAGCGCTCTTTCTTCGCGCGAAGCGTGGGGCCCGCTTCGGCAAGACGGCTGCGGTCGGTTTCGGGAGCCGGCGCGGCAACGCCCCATGCGAGCGGCTCGTCCTGCACATAGCGCTTGCCGAGGCGCCACGCGATCTCGGCCTTCATCAGTTCGGCGCCGAGATAGAACGCGTGTGCTCCATCCGCCTCAACGCCAAGCCCGGCAAAGAGTTCGAACGCATCGGTGGCAACCGCGTGCCCCTTGCCGTTGAAAACATGGATGCCGTCCTCGGCGGTCATGATGCGGAAGTTGGTGTCGCGCACCTCCGCCGCCAGTGCGGCGATATCCTCGGTCGAGGCGGTGAACGGCTTGCGGTCGTGAACCTGCAGCAGTCCTGGATGGTAACTTCGCGGCAGCGCACCGTCACTCTTGGCGGCAAACAGGATGCGGCGGGCAATGTCGTGCTCCTCGATGGTTCGCAGCGTGTGCGGGCTGACGTGCACGGCAAGCACGTTTCGGATCTGAAGTTCCGAGCAGAGCCCGGCCAGAACCGCAGTAACGCCGGAACTGTCGGCGTCGGTCAATTCGGTGAGATTGCCGGTGCCCATCAGCAGCTCGACCTCAGGCCAGCGGCGGCGCGCCTCGATGAAACGCCCGAGTGAGGCGGCAAAGCCGAAATGGATCGGGTCGAGCACCGGATCGGCGATGAAGGCGACGCCGGCCTGTTGCGCCGCTTCGATGGCCCGGCCGAGCGAATCCAGGTCGCCGGGCGTGGCCGGGATCAAAACTGGCACGGCCCCGCAATCGAAGGCCAGCGGCAGCGTGTTCTCATCGAGGCTGAGAAGATAGTCCGCACCGGCGTGCGCGCCGATCGACAGTTCGTCGGTGCTGGCCGAATCGACGCTGACCAGAAATCCCTGTGCCTTCAGTTCGCGCACCGCCTCGTCCAGCAACGGAAACGGTGTTTCCGGCAGGCAGCCGAGATCGATGACGTCGGCGCCGGCCGCGGCCAGCGTCCGTGCTCTCGCCACCAGCGCCTCGACCGACAGCATCGGCGCATCGACGATTTCGGCGAAGATGCGCATGTCGTGACGCGAAAGGTCAGGCGGCTCGCCCGCGCGGCCGAGAAAGGCCGGCAGATCGGCGATCTCGTCGGGCCCGCGCACGAAGGGCACGCCGAAATGGTTCGACAGATGCTCGATGTCGCCGCGATAGCGGCCGGGCAGGATGACGCGGTCGGTGCCGCCTGCGAGGCTGAGTCGCCGCTTGATGATGTCTTCGCTCATCAGCGCCGCGACCTTGACGCCTATGTCGATGGTCTCCCAGGCAAATTCGGTTTCGCCCAGTCCGGCCAGCAGCCTTTCCAGCCGGACCTTGGCCAGATGGCCGGTAAGAAAGACCAGCCGCTCAGCCATGGCTTGCGAGTTCGGCGTGGCGCCGCCTGACCGAGGCTTCGAGATCGGCAAGCGACTCGACCACCTGGGTTCGCTCAAAACTCTTCAGCTGGTTGGTATTCTCCAGGTCGATGCTGCGCGGATAGACCTTGACCAGCCCATGCGGCGCCATGGTTTCGAGTTCCGGCGCGGTGTCGCAGGCAAAGACGATGGCCGGCACCCGGCATTTTCCGGCCTGGGCAAAGACGTTTGTGGCGAGCGTGTCGGAAATACCGTGCACGCATTTGGCGACCGTGTTGGAGCTGGCCGGCGCCACCACCACCGTATGATAGACGCCGTGATAGAATTCGCCGACCGGGATCGCGCTCGCCGTCTTGTCGTGCAGCACGCGCGTCGTCTCCGGGAAATCGAGCTTGAGCTTGTACATGCGCAGCACTTCGCTGGCGGCTTTCGACACGAAGACATCGCAATGCTCGATCTGGTGAATGAGTGCAAAGCTCTCCGTAAAAAAATGACCGGAACCGGTCAAAACCCATGCCCAGCGCGGCGTATGCAGCGTCGCCATCGCCTACCCTGCTTTCCTTGCCGGCCGGGTCGGGGCCGCGATCGCAATGCCGGGCAGAGTGCCCGCCGCGAGCAGCGCCCCGGCCTCGGCGGCATCTTTCGGGCCGGCGAGATGGACATCGACACCGTCGGGCAGCATGGCGGCGAAGCCGGCGTCGACGATGCCTCTGACCGCCAGGCTGTCGATCGTGTCGCTGCCGGAGAAGGCGCCGGTCTGCTTGATCAAGAGCAGCGCGTTCGCGCCGCGCTTGCCGGCAAGCCAGGCGGCAAGGGAATCGGAGGTAACATCCCAGGACGCCGGAATGTCCGGCGCCGGCAGCGCCAATGACGACGGCAGCCACACCGGGATCTTCCCCGCGTCCAGCGCCCGCCGCATTTCTTCCAGCGACCGTGCCGGCACCAGCCTTTCGTCACGGTCGAGGATGACCTGGGCGAACTGCTCCATGGCGAGGATCGCCATGGCGTGGGCGGCGGTGTCGGAAAAATCCATGTAAATCTGCGTCTCGCGCACCTGGTCGGCGAACAGGCCGCCGCCGGGCACGATGACGATCGGCAGCTTGGAACCCGCCAGCGCCGCGATCCAGCTTTCCAGTTCCGCCGCATGGACGGTGCTGCCGCCAAGCTTGACGACGGACGGCTTGACGGCGGCTCGCCTGATCGCCTCGGGCCTTTCCTGTCGCGGCCGGGAAGCAGCGCCTTGGTCTTTTCGACCGGCAGGGCCGGAGGCGACGCCGCGACCTGCCGATTGGCGCTTGCGTTCGATCTCGACGCCGACGCCGCCTGGGCCGAGTTCGAGTTTTTCCACCCTTACCGTGACCCGCACGACACGCGGGTTCTCCAGGATGTAGGTCGCCACCTGCTCGGCCAGGGCCTCGCTAAGCTGGACGTGGCCCCGCGCAACAATGGTGCGAATGCCGTCCATGATGATGTCGTAGGAGAACACATGGCGCATGTCTTCGGGATGGTCGGTGACTTGCAGCACGTCGGCGGTCACGTCGAAACGCACTTTTTGGGTATGGCCGTGCTCAAAACTGTAGGCGCCGATCTGGACCGGCAGGACAAAGTCCCGCACGAAGATCTTGTCGGTGCCCAGTGTCGGGTCGGTGCCCGGCGAATAGCCCCTCGCCGCCAGCAGGCGGTAGTCGACGCTCGACGCGCCGCCGGCCCGGGATGCTTCCGGGATCAGTTCGCGGATCTGCGCAACCGCCTCGGCGCTGATCGAACCCACGCGGCCGGAATCGCCGCACAGCGCCCCGCGAAAGCCGAGAAAATCGGGAGCGAAGGGCAGCAGGCGTGGAATATCAGGGGCTTCCAGCGATCCGCTCAGCCCAACCATGAGGCCGAGCGATTTCGCTCGATCGACGAATCCCGGGATACGCTCGGGCGGCAGATGGTCGAGCAGCCGCCCGTTGGCCTTGTTGGCAGTGTCGACCATGGCGCCATGGAAGCGATGTTTGGCAAGCATCGGCAGAAGCTCGAAATCCGGCGCCAGGTCAGCGAAAAGCACGGCGATCAGTTTCGTTCGCGGGGCGAGCGGCGCGAGCGCCGCCGCACAAGCCGCAACATTTGCCGACGGAAACAAACCTATCTTGACGTAATCGGCGCCGGCGGCAGTGATCTCTTCGGCCCTGGCGCGGATCGTCTCCGGTTCCATCGGCAGGTCGCCGCAGACCGCGCTGACCGGCGCCCGGCCGGCGATCAGCGAAATCGTCCGGCGGATGGTCTGCGTGGACACCGCGCCCAGCGCTCCCGCCTTCGGATCCTTCAGGTCGATGATGTCGGCACCGCCTGAAAGCGCGATCTCCGCCTCGTCGACGCCGGTGATGCTGGCCAGCATTCTGGTCATTGACGGACTTTCTCCGGCATGAGGAAAAGGACGCTTTTGGGCCCGAATACCAGAATCCGCTCGGCCGCCGTTCGGGCGAGCAGGCATGGCACTAAAGCAGACGTGAGCAGTCCACTTTCAGGGTTTGATAAAATTTGCGGGTCAGCTAAGCTCATCACGGGCACCTTGACTTCGCGCCGCTCCGACAACAATCGGACTTTAGCGCAAGAACGGGGTAATTTTATCGATGACGAGCGCGGTGCCGGGCACTCTGGCGGCCTTTTTGTGCTTTTTTTCCCTGACCGTCAACGTTGCGGGCGCGCTCGCCCAGGAAGCGACGGGCAAGCAGCCGGCCGCAACGGCCAAGCCGGAAAAAAAGCTGACCGAGATCAAGATAGGCTATTTGCGCGCCTATGCGCCGCAGCTGGCCTTGTCGGTGCTCGACGTCCCGCCGCGCGATGAAGGCGTTGCCGGCGGCAATGTGGCGATTGCCGACAACAACACGACCGGCAGCTTCCTCGGCCAGAAATTCAGCCTCGACGTGACCGAGGTGAAGCCGGATGCCGATGTCGTCCCGGCCTTCCAGGAAATGATCGCCAAGGGCAACCGCTATGTGGTCGCAGACCTCTCGGCCAGGCAGTTGCTGTCGATCGCCGATCTTGCCCGCGACAACGGCGTTTTGATCTTCAACGCTGGCGCCACCGACGACAGTCTTCGCGAGGAGGAATGCCGCGCCAGCATCTTCCACACCATCCCGACGCGCAGCATGCTGGCCGACGGGCTGGCGCAGTATCTCATCTGGAAGCAATGGCGGCGCTGGGTGCTGATCTACGGCTCGCACGAGCGCGACCAGCTTTTTGCCGAGGCGCTGCGCCGGGCGGCGACGCGCTTCGGCGGCGAGATCGTCGGCGAAAAACTGTTCGAGGATACCGGCACGGCGCGGCGGACCGATTCCGGCGTCGTCCAGATCCAGCGGCAGATGCCTGTCTTCACCCAGGACCTGCCGGAGCACGATGTGCTGCTGGTCGCCGACGAAAGCGAGGTGTTCGGCACCTACGTTCCGTTCCGCACCTGGATTCCGCGGCCGGTCGCCGGCACCGCCGGCCTCACCCCCTTGGCCTGGCATCCGGCCAGCGAGCAATGGGGCGGCACCCAGATCCAGAACCGCTTCGCCAAGGCAAACGGCCGCCGCATGGTGTCGAAGGACATGGCGGCGTGGACCGCGGTGCGCATCCTCGGCGAGGCGGCGACCCGCACGCAGGGCGCCGACCCGCGCAAGATGGCCGATTTCATCCGCTCCGACGATTTTTCGATCGCCGCCTTCAAAGGGCAGAAACTGACCTTCCGCAAATGGAACCAGCAGTTGCGGCAGCCGATCTTCCTCGGCGACACCAGGTCGGTCGTCTCGACATCGCCGCAGGAGGGATTTTTGCACCAACTGTCGGAGCTCGATACGCTCGGGGTCGATGAGCCGGAAACAAAATGCGTGCTTAAGTAGAAAAGTTCGGGAGGAATTTCAGTGCAGAGACGAGCTTGCGCACTCGCCATAGTTGCGACCGGCCTCATGGCCGGTCCGGCGTCGGCCTACATGGCCTATGTCTCCAACGAGAAAGACAATACAATGACCGTCGTCGACACCGCGACGATGCAGGTGGTGAAGACCGTCAATGTCGGGCAGCGTCCACGCGGCATCACCATCTCGCACGACGGCAAGCACATTTATCTCTGCGCCAGCGACGATGATTCGATCGAGGTCATCGACACGGCGTCGCTGGAGATCGTCGACACCTTGCCTTCCGGGCCCGACCCGGAGCTGTTCGTGCTGTCGCCTGACGGCAAGACGCTCTATGTCGCCAATGAGGACGACAATCTCGTCACCGTCATCGACATCGAGGGCAAGAAGGTGCTGGCGGAAATCCCGGTCGGCGTCGAACCGGAGGGCATGGGTGTCAGCCCGGACGGCAAGACCATGGTCAACACGTCGGAAACGACGAACATGGCGCATTTCATCGATACGTCGACGCACGAGATCACCGACAACGTGCTGGTGGATGCGCGTCCGCGCTTCGTCGAGTTCACCCCCGACGGCAAGCAGGCCTGGGTGAGTGCCGAGATCGGTGGCACGGTTTCGGTGATCGACAATCAAACGCGCGAAGTCGTCCAGAAGATCACCTTCGAGGTTGCCGGCCTGAGGCCCGAATCCATCCAGCCGGTCGGTGTGCGCATCACCGCCGACGGCAAGAAAGCCTATGTGGCGCTCGGGCCGGCCAACCGCGTCGCGGTGGTCAACACCCAGACATACGAGGTCGAGAAATACGTGCTGGTCGGCCAACGCGTCTGGCAGCTTGCTTTCACCCCGGACCAGAAGACCATCATCTCGACCAACGGCGTGTCGAACGACATCACCTTCATCGACGTGGCGACCGACGAGCCGGTGCAGTCGGTGACCGTCGGCGCGCTGCCGTGGGGCGTCGTCGTCTCGCCCAATTGAATTCCGCCAAATGAACCGTTGAATAAACCAAGTGAATCAAGCCGACAGAAAAACAGCAGAAGGGCAGGAAATCATGCGGAAATTTCGGGCAGTCGCTTTCGCCGCGCTGGTGAGCATGGCGCTCACCCAGGGCCAGGTCTCGGCGCAGGACGGCGATGACGATGACGCCGCCGCCGGAGCGGCCAGCACGGAGGCCAGTCCGAAAGCCGAGAAGGCGACCCGGGCCAGCAAGGACGTGCCGGAACTTATCCTCGGCAGCAAGGAAGACCAGTTCACCGCCAACCAGAAGGATTTTGAGCTGATCGCCGGCCAGGGCTATCGCTGGAAGATCACCGCGGCCGGCGGGCTGGAGTACAAATTCCACACCGACCTGTTCCGCAATGTGTGGAACAACCAGATCGTCATCAACGACCTCGAGGTGCACATGAACGGCGCACCCGCATGGCTCGAATTCGACGCCGACGGCACCATCCAGGTACAGTTCACCACCGTGAGGCCCGGCATCTACACATGGTCGGTGCCCGACCTCGCCGACAAGGGCATGAAGGGCACGATCACGATCAAGTAAGGTTTGAAAAGCAGGACCTGCGCGATCGCGCCCCGTGGGCTAGACTTGGGCCAGACTATTGTCGACGACAAGGGAGCCAGCCGGCGTGCAGCATGTGAGGACAAGCGGACCGGGAGATCAGGTGGCGGCGCTCGACGTCGCCGCCGTCAGCCATTCCTATGGTTCGAAGCCGGCGCTCAACGACGTCTCGTTCTCGATCGCGCCGGCGACGTTCACCGTTCTTCTCGGTCTCAACGGCGCAGGAAAGACGACCCTGTTCTCGCTGATCAGCCATCTTTACGACACGCGCCGCGGATCGATCCGCATCTTCGGCCATGACGTCAGCCGCGCTTCGGGCGAGGCGCTCAGGCGGGTCGGCATCGTGTTCCAGGCGCGCACGCTCGACCTCGATCTCAGCGTCTACCAGAACCTCTCCTACCACGCCGCGCTGCATGGCATCGGCGGACGCGAGGCCCGGCAGCGCATTGCCGCGCTGCTCGATATCGTCGACATGCCGGGCCGTCAGCATGACAAGGCGCGCAGCCTTTCCGGCGGCCAGATGCGGCGCATCGAGATCGCCAGGGCGCTGCTCCACCGCCCGTCGCTGCTGCTGCTCGATGAGGCGACGGTCGGTCTCGACATCCAGTCGCGCGCCGGCATTCTCGCCACCATCCGCAAGCTCGTCGAAACCGAGGGCATCGGCGTGCTGTGGGCAACGCATCTGATCGACGAGGTTGACGACGGCGACCATGTCGTCGTGCTGAGCCAGGGCGAACTGGTCGCCAAGGGCAAGGTGGCCGATGTCGTCAGGACGAGCGGCGCCGGCTCGATCCGCGACGCCTTTTCCAGGCTCAGCCGCATCGAGGCGGCCGGCACCGCGGGGATATCGCCATGAGCGCTCCTTCAATGCCCGAAAAAGTCGCCGGCATCATCCCGGCAAAGTTCGAAAAATTCGGCCTGCGCCACTATCTCATTTGCCTCAAAGGCGTCGTCCTGCGGGAATGCCTGCGCTTCCTGCACCAGCGCGAGCGCTTCATATCCTCGCTGGTTCGGCCGCTCATCTGGCTGTTCATCTTTGCCGCCGGATTCCGGCAGGTGCTCGGCGTGTCGATCATCCCGCCCTACAAGACCTACGTGCTCTACGAGGTCTACATCACGCCGGGCCTGTGCGGCATGATCCTGTTGTTCTCAGGCATGCAGTCTTCGCTGTCGATGGTTTATGACCGCGAGATGGGCAACATGCGCACCCTTTTGGTCAGCCCCTTCCCGCGCTGGTTCCTGCTGGTGTCGAAGATGCTCGCCGGCGTCTCCGTATCGATCGCACAGGTCTATGCGTTCCTGATCGTTGCCTGGTTCTGGGGCGTCAAGGCGCCGCCGATCGGCTATCTCATGGTGCTGCCGGCGCTGTTCCTGTCGGGCATGATGCTTTGCGCGCTCGGCATGCTTTTGTCGTCGATGATCAAGCAGCTCGAAAATTTCGCCGGCATCATGAACTTCGTCATCTTTCCCGGCTATTTCGCCTCGCCGGCGCTCTACCCGTTGTGGCGCATCCAGGAGGCGAGCCCGCTGCTGCACAAGATCTGCCTCGCCAATCCGTTCACCTATGCCGTCGAACTGATCCGCTTCGCCTTCTACGGCCAGATCGAGTGGCTTTCGCTGGGCGTCGTTGCCGGCTGCACTGTTCTGTTCCTTGCCGCCGCCATCATCGCCTACGACCCTTCGCGCGGCCTGGTGACCCGCAAACAAGACACCGGAGGAAATGGCTGATGGCACGAATGAGCCTTGTTCGCAGCCTGGCTGTGGTTGCCATGCTCGCGCCGAGCGTGAACGCCAGGGCAGCGAATACCGATCCGGATTGGCCCTGCATACAGCGCAAGGTGCCGCAACTCTCGCTCGGCCAGATCTGGAACGGGCCGGAGCTTCCGCCAGCGGCGAAGAATTTTTCGAAGGACCCTGCCGTCTCCGGCCTGGTCGAGGAGGTGGCGGCCCGGCGGATGCCGATTGCCGAAGCCCAGAAGAAAATCAAGGATTTCGCCGCCTCGCTGCCGGCCGAGCAGCTTGCGCCGAAAATGGCGATGCTGGTGCAAGGCATGTTCGATCACATGGACGCCGAGCGTTCGCAGGTGATCTCAGGCATTTCCCGTTACGCCCACAAGCAGCTCGAAATGGCCGCCGCCTTGCGCAAGGAAGCGTCCAACGTCGATGCGTTGCGGGCAAAGCCGGATGCGAATCCCGACGACATCGAACGGCGAACCGAGCAGCTGAAATTCGCAACGCGAATTTTCAATGAACGCGTCCAATCACTGACTTACGTCTGTGAAGTGCCGACGATCATCGAGCAGCGGCTTTATCAATTGTCCAAGGCCGTCTCGGAAACCCTCGCCGCGAAGAAGTAGACCCTCTATTTCCGCAACGGATCTTACGTTCCCCGGCCGGGCAGCACGCGCCAGCGCTGCACGAAATAACCGGGATGCGTCTCGATCCACTGGGCTACCAGCGGCTGCGCCTGCATGAAGGCGGTCCCTGGGTTCATCGCCAGGCCGTCCACCATCTGTTCGCGTTGTTCACAGGTCTGCGGCACATCCGTCAAGCAGACCATCATAACCAGCGTATAAAGCATTGCCCCATTACCCCCATCGAATCCCGAACCCCATGCCCGGGAGTTTCAGTGATACCGACCAGTCTGCAGGGTCGCACATACAGATCGCTTACGGGTGTGAAAGGACGTGCCCCCGCTCTTTCGCACCGCAATATAACATATCGCTTATCTAACACCTACAACCGCCGGTCGTTGTTCTAGGCAATTGCTTCAGGTTGCGCTGCGCCAATGCGGCGCCGATGTTTCCGGCGTCGATGATTCCGATCTTCACGGGGTGTCTTAGATGTCGTCAGACCGGCAGCCCGTTCTGCTTGCGCAGGCTCTTGTCGAATGCGGATGCGGGGACGAAACGGCGCAGGAGACTGACCTGGCGCGCCATTTTTCCCGCGGCATAGCGCCGCTTCGGAACGGGATCGGTCGCAGCCGCCAAAACCGTCTTGGCGACCAATTCGGGCGAATCGCCTTTTTCCATTGCTTTCCGCACGACTGCGTTCATGCCAGCGCGCGCAGCGTCATAGATATCAAGCAACTGGTCCGGCTTGGCTAGATTATCTTCAAAGGACGTGCGGGTATAAGCGGGTTCGACCAATGCAACGCGAATCCCGAACGGGCGCAGTTCATGGTCGAGCGATTCGGAATAGCCTTCGATGGCATGTTTGGTCGACGCATAAAGCGCGAAATAGGGGGCTGGGATGAACCCCTGCACCGAACTCAGATTGACGATCCTACCCTTGCCTTGTCGGCGCATTATCGGCAGGACCGCGTTGGTCACGCGGAGCACGCCGAAGACGTTCACATCGAACAGTGCCTGAGCCTGGATCATTGAGGACTCTTCCGCGCCACCAAACAGACCCATGCCGGCATTGTTGACGAGCAGATCGATGCGCCCGGTCTCGGCCAGCACGTCATCGACCAGTTTCGCCACCGACGCGTCATCGGTCACGTCACAGGACAGCATGGTCAGGCCGTCGGAGTTTTTGGCGGCTGCGCGACGGCTGGTGCCGAACACGCGAAAACCGGTGCTTTGCAAAGCTATGGCCGTCGCGCGCCCGATGCCGGAGGACGCCCCCGTCACCAGGGCGACGCCAGGATTGGTCTTGTTCATGGAAATCATTTCTTTCTTTGGGTTGGACTGATTTTGGATTGGCGTGGGAGAAGCACGAAGGTCGGAGGCGTCAGTTATGAGCGCCTCTGGCGTTCGCACCGGCGAGTTCATCCGTCCAGCGCCGGAACAGCGCGCTGGCGTTGACGCCGCCAAAGCCGAAGCCGTTTGAGATCGCGTAGTCCATTGTCATCGGCCGGGCCTGGTTTGCGACGAAGTCGATGCCGTCGCCGGCTGGATCCGGCGCGCCCAGATTGAGGGTTGGCGGCGCCACCTGATCCCTGAGCGCCAGGATTGCGAAGATGGCTCCAAGCCCGCCGGCGGCTCCGAGCAAATGTCCGGTCGCCGATTTGGTTGCGCTGACGGCTATGGTGGAATCTGCGCCGAAGAGTGTTTTGATCGCCGCCATTTCCCCGAGATCACCGACCGGCGTGGAGGTCGCGTGCGCATTGAGGTGGCGAACCTCACGCGGCGA
The DNA here is from genome assembly GCF_055811595.1 of Mesorhizobium sp. WSM4814. Classification (NCBI taxonomy): domain Bacteria; kingdom Pseudomonadati; phylum Pseudomonadota; class Alphaproteobacteria; order Hyphomicrobiales; family Phyllobacteriaceae; genus Mesorhizobium; species Mesorhizobium sp. WSM4814. The sequence continues at coordinate 251,741 of NZ_JBVVQT010000007.1, read as the reverse complement.
AATGCCGGCTTGGGCAATTGCGATCTGCATGGCTCGGCGCGCCCCGTCGCCATCCTCGGGACCGGAGGTGACGTGATGAGCATCCGCCGTCGTGCCGTAGCCGACGAGCTCGGCGAGCGGTTTCGCACCGCGCGCCAGCGCGTGGCTCAACGCCTCGACGACCAGCACGCCGGCTCCTTCGCCCATGACGAAGCCGTCCCGCGACACGTCGAACGGCCGTGACGCCTGAGCCGGCGCCCAGTTGAAGCCGGTTGAAAGGGAGCGTGCGGCAGCAAACCCACCGAGACTGACGATGTTCATGCAGGCTTCGGTTCCGCCGCACACGGCGATATCGGCTTCGTTGGCGCGGATGAGGCGAGCCGCATCGCCGATCGCCTGGATGCCGGCCGCGCACGCCGTCACCGGTGCGCCGAGCGGCCCCTTGAAGCCATGGCGGATCGAGATGTGGCCCGCCGCGAGGTTTACCAGGAAGGACGGCACCGTAAACGGCGACAGGCGGCGGACGCCGCGCTGGTCGACCGTGCGCACCGCCTCGGTTATGGCGGGGAAGCCGCCGATGCCGGACGCGATGATCGTGGCCGTGCGCAGGCGATCCGCTTCCGAGACAGGCGTCCATCCTGCTTGCGAGAGGGCCTCTTGTGCAGCGGCGAGCCCGAAGATGATGAACCGGTCTACCTTGCGCTGGTCCTTCGCAGCCAGGACGGTACCCGGATCGAAACCAGCCTCCGGTTCGTCTTCCAGCGAGGGAACCACCCCGCCGATCTTCGCCGGCAGGTCTCCCACGACATCGTCCGGAAGCCTGCGGATGCCCGAGCGACCGGCCAGGAGCCGCGACCACGACGTTTCGACATCGGCAGCAAGGGGCGTGACCGCTCCCATGCCTGTAACAACAATCCGTCGCATCTATTTTCCTATCGATTTGGCTGCGCCGCCGGCGCTGCGCGCGCCGTTCAAGCGCCGGCTGCTTCGCGAACCTGTTCGGTCGCCGCGTCCAGGAAGGCCTGGGCGAGATCCGGATCGTTGACGACGCGCGACAGCATCAGCGCACCGACCATCGTCGAAAGAATGGCCATGGCCTTTCTGTCGGGCTCCTCAGCATTGGCCTCGGCAATGAAACGGCCGAGGATTTCGAGATGCTCCTTGATCCCGGCTTCGAACGACGCTCTCACCTCGCTGCCCTGTCTGGCGGCATCCGAGCCGAGCGCGACAATCGGGCAGCCGTCCATCTTTTCTCCGCGATGGCCCATGCTGAGGTAGAATGCGATCACCGCGCCAAGCGGATCCTCGGATTTTGCCGCAGTCGCGGCCGACCACCGCAGCGTGGCGCTCTCCATCGCCCGCCTCGACGCCTGCACCGCCAGATCGTCCTTGGAGGCGAACTGCTTGTAGAACGCGCCCTGGGTCAGCCCGGCAGCCTGCATCAGGTCTTTGAGGCCGATGCCGTCAAAGCCGCGCTCCCGAAAAAGCCGGCTTGCCACATTGATCACGGTTTCGCGGTTTTCCGCCGCCTGAATGCGACTCACACGCATGTAGACCTCCTTAAATTAGCTTGCGTTCGACATCTATAACAGATATAGAGTACGAACGCAATCCAATTTGGAGGAGAGGTCAAATGCTATATAGTCATATCGTCGGGAAATCGATCCGGCAGAGCTTCGACCACGTCAACAACCATCGCTGGGATGAGGCGGTAAAAGCACTCGTGCCGCATGTCCATCACCGCGTTTCCGGCGCCCACGCGCTTGGTGGTGAGCGCCACGACAAGGAAGCCGTGCGCCGCTGGTTTGAGCGCCTCGGCCGCGTCCTGCCCAATCTCCATCTCACGGTCAACCACGTCTGGGTGACGGGCTGGCCGTGGCACACCACCGTGTTTGCCCAGTGGGACGGCACCGCGACGCTGCTCAACGGCGACGCGTCCTACGTCAACAGTGGTCTCCACGTATTCACCCTGCGGTGGGGCAAGGTCTATGCGCTTGAGGAATTCTACGATTCACAAGCAGCGGCCCGCGGTCTTGCCGCCCAGGCGGCGACTGGCCTCGAAGAAGCTGTCGCCGAACCAATTGTTGGCTAACGGAAGTCAGCGACCCGCAGCGTAACCGCGGGTACGCTAGCCCGTGGCCATGCCGACCCCCATCAGCGCGCGCTCGACGGCCGCTTGCGGGAACCGCTTCGACAGCCGCTCGTCGTTGACGGTCGCGAGAGGAGCACCGCGCCGGCCATTGTCGAGAGAATGGCCTTGCAGCTGGGCTCCTTGCCCCTGCCCTCGCCAACCCAGCTACCGAGCATCCCAGAATATTCCCTGAGCCCCGGCCTCGAAATGATGCCTCACGTTGGCGCCCTGCCTGGCGGCATCCGAACCGAGCGCGTCAATCGGGCAGCCCTCCATTCTGTCTGCGCGATGCGCCATGCGACTCACATGCATCAAAAATTTTCATTTTTTAGATTGCATCCGTAATCTAACTAAGTTATAGAGTTCGAACGAAATCTAAAAGAAGGAGATACGAGATGATCCGCAAAACCCTGAGCGCCTCCGTTCTGGCCGCGCTGTTTGTTGCCGCCCCGGCGTTTGCCGAGGAAGCCATCATAGGACGCCCGATCGAAGCCGGCAGCCTGCACGAGGGCCACCTCGACATGGTGGTCTATTACGTCCCGGCCGAGGGCGACCGCCTGGAGGTCACCGCCACCTTCGCGCCGAAGACCGGCGGCGATCCGCAGCGCGTCGTCATGGGCCTCGCCGACGGCGACTCCGTGGCCTTTTCGATGCCCGGCCACCGCGGCCCGCTCTACGCGTTCTCGCGGTCCGGCGAGGAGGTGACGGTGTCGTCCGAGACAGGCATGCGCGCCGATGCCAATGCACCGACCCGCCTTGCAGACGGCAGCCTGCGTGCTGGGCTCGCGTCCGTCGGGCCGATGTAAAGGTCGAACGCAATCTTTTTTGAGAGGCGACGAACGTGAAAAAGAGACCCGCTGTTATACTGGGGAGCGTGCTGATCGCGATGTCAGGAGCGGCGGCATTTGCCACACTTGCCATTCCTACGCAGGGAGCCTCCGCCGTAGGCGACCCGAGGCAGGAAGCGCCGATCGTCAGACTGGTGACGGCAGCGCCGGTAAAAGGATCCGAACGCGGGTTCACCGGTATTATCGGGGCGAGGGTGCAGAGCGATCTCGGTTTCCGCGTCCCCGGCAAGATCGTGGAGCGGCTCGTGGATGTGGGTCAGGGGGTCAAAGCTGGTCAGCCACTGATGCGCATCGACGACACCGACCTTCGCCTCGCGCTCACGGCGAAGCGCAACGCCGTTGCCGCAGCGCGCGCAACAGTCGTTCAGGCGAAACCGGATGAACGGCGATACGCCAGTTTGCTTAGGGATGGATGGGTCCCCCGCCAGCGCTACGAGCAGGCGAAGGCTGCGGTGGATACGGCCGAGGCGCAACTCGCCGCCGCCGAAGCCGACGCACGGGTCGCCGAGAACGAAGCGATCTACGCGGTCCTGCTGGCGGACGCGGATGGAACGGTGGTCGAAACGCTTGGCGAGCCGGGACAGGTCGTCTCCGCCGGCCAGACAGTGGTCCGGATCGCCAAGGCCGGCTCCCGCGAAGCGGTGGTCGCGCTTCCCGAAACGATCCGGCCGGCGATTGGGTCGGCGGCCGAGGCCAGCGTATATGGCGGCGACGGACGTCGTTATACGGCACGTCTGCGGCAATTGTCGAACTCCGCCGATGCCCGGACCCGTACCTATGAGGCCCGTTATGTGCTCGACGGTGAGGCCGCGGCAGCACCGCTTGGCGCGACGGTAACCATTCGGCTTGCGGGCCAGGCACGCCAGCGCGAAGTCCAACTGCCGCTGGGAGCCGTGCTCGATGACGGCGAGAAGACTGGCGTCTGGGTCCTGGACAACGCCACCTCGACCGTAAAGTTTCAGCCCGTCAAGCTTGTTCGTGTGACCAGCGAAACCGCTGTGGTCTCCGGACTGAACTCCAGCGATCCGATTGTTTCGCTCGGCGCCCATCTCCTGCAGGAGGGCGCTCGCGTCAGGACTGCGTCCGAAATCAGGGGCAACTGATAATGAACCTCAATCTTTCCGCGATCGCCGTTCGTGAACGCGCCGTCACGCTGTTCTTCATCCTCCTGCTGGTGGCCGCCGGCGCCTACGCTTTCGTCATGCTCGGGCGGGCGGAGGACCCCAACTTCACCATCAAAACCCTGACGGTCACGACGGCATGGCCGGGCGCGACGGCGCGCGAGATGCAGGAGCTCGTCGCCGAACCGTTGGAGAAGCGGCTTCAGGAGCTGACCTGGTACGATCGGGTCGAGACGACCACACGGCCGGGTTATGCGTATATGATGGTCACGCTGAAGGACAGCACACCGCCATCAGTCGTGCAGGAGGAGTTCTACCAGGCCCGCAAGAAGCTCGGGGATGAAGCCCGCAACCTGCCGTCGGGCGTCTTCGGCCCCTTCGTCAACGACGAATATTCGGATGTGAGCTTCGCCCTTTATGCGCTGAAGGCCAAGGGCATGCCGATGCGTGAGCTGGCGAGGCAGGCCGAGGCGATCCGCCAGGACCTCCTGCACGTGCCCGGCGTCAAGAAGATCAACATCCTTGGTGAACGTCCCGAACAGATATTCGTCGAATTTTCCTATGCCAAGCTGGCTACCCTCGGCGTATCGGCACAGGACATCGTCGCCGCCTTGCAGCGGCAGAACACCCTCACGCCGGCAGGCTCGATCGACACAAAGGGGCCGCGAGTCTTCATCCGGGTCGATGGCGCTTATGACAGCGTTCAGGCGATCGCCGACACGCCGATTGCCGCCGCGGGGCGGACGCTGAAGCTCTCCGATATCGCCGAAGTCCGGCGCGGCTATGAAGATCCTCCCACATACCTCATCCGACGTCAGGGTGAGCCCACCATCATGCTCGCGGCTGTCATGCAGGAGGGCTGGGATGGTCTCGCGCTCGGCAAGGCGCTGGAGGACAGGACGGCGGCTATCGCACAGACGCTGCCGCTCGGGATGACGCTCGACAAGGTGAGCGACCAGGCCGTCAACATCACCTCGGCGGTTGACGAGTTCATGATGAAATTCGCGATGGCGCTCGGCGTGGTGCTGCTGATCGCCCTGATTAGCATGGGCTGGCGCGTCGGCATCGTCGTGGCGGCTGCCGTCCCCCTGCCGCTAGCCGTCGTGTTCCTCATCATGCTGGAGACCGGCCGGTTCTTCGACCGCATCACGCTCGGCGCCCTCATCCTGGCGCTCGGTCTTCTCGTGGACGACGCCATCATTGCCATCGAGGTGATGGTGGTGAAAATGGAAGAAGGCATGGACCGCATCAAGGCGGCGGCCTATGCGTGGAGCCACACTGCGGCGCCGATGCTGTCCGGAACGCTGGTGACGATCGCCGGCTTCCTGCCGGTGGGCTTCGCGCGCTCGACGGCCGGCGAGTATGCCGGCAACATCTTCTGGGTCGTGGGGTTTGCGCTCATCGTCTCCTGGATCGTCGCCGTTGTCTTCACGCCATATCTTGGCGTGAAGATGCTGCCCGACATCAAACCGGTCGAAGGCGGTCACCAAGCGATTTACGACACGCCGAACTATCGGCGCTTGCGGCGGCTCATCACGTTTGCCGTGCGCCACAAATTCGCAATCTCCGGTATCGTCGCTATCGCCTTCGTGCTTTCCGTTGTCGGCATGGGCTCTCTCAAACAGCAGTTCTTTCCGACATCCGACCGACCCGAAGTGCTGGTGGAGGTTCGCCTGCCGGAAGGCACCAGCATCGAGACGACGACCGCTACGGTCGAGAAGCTCGAAGGCTGGCTGGACGACCAGGCCGAGGCCAAGATCGTCACGAGCTATGTCGGTCAGGGCGCACCCCGCTTCTTTTTCGCAATGGCGCCGGAACTGCCCGATCCTGCCTTCGCCAAGATCGTCGTGCTGACCCCGGACGCCGAGGCGCGTGAGGTGTTGAAGCACCGCCTGCGCGAGGCGGTGGCAGAGGGGCTTGCACCCGAGGCCAATGTCCGCGTCACGCAACTCGTGTTCGGCCCCTACACGCCATTTCCGGTCGAGTTCCGGATTATCGGACCTGATCCCGCGCAACTCTACGGCATATCCGAGAAGGCCCTCGACATCATGCGGGGCGTCCCGGACGTGCGTCAGGCCAACCGCGATTGGGGCAATCGCACACCCGTGCTCCGCTTCGTCCCGGATCAGGATCGACTGAACCTCATCGGCCTGTCGCCGGCGGAAGTGGGCCAGCAACTCCAGTTCTTGCTCACCGGCATCCCCGTTACGCAGGTTCGTGAGGACATCCGCAACGTCCCCATCGTCGCACGCAGCGCCGGCGGCGAGCGGCTGGATCCGACACGTTTGGCGGATTTCTCACTGATGAGCCGGGACGGTCGCCCGATTCCGCTCGACCAGATCGGCCATTCGGAAATCCGTCTCGAAGAGCCGATCCTGAAGCGTCGCGATCGCACGCCTGTCATCACGATCCGCTCGGATATCAACGAAGCGACTCAGCCTCCAGAGGTTTCCAAGGCGATCATGAAGGCCCTTCAGCCGCTGATCGCATCCCTTCCGGCCGGCTATCGCATCGAATTGGGCGGATCGATCGAGGAGGCCGAAAAGGCCAACACCGCGCTGGGCAAAGTCTTTCCGGCCATGATCGCCGCCATGCTGATCGTTATCATGCTGCAGGTGCGATCCTTCTCGACGATGGCCATGGTCATGCTGACCGCGCCGCTTGGCCTCGTCGGTGTCGTGCCGATGCTGCTCACCTTCAACCAGCCCTTCGGGTTCAACGCCATTCTGGGCATGATAGGACTGGCCGGCATCCTGATGCGCAACACGCTGATCCTGACCGAGCAGATCAAGGAGAACCGTGCTGCCGGCCTCGACGACTATCACGCCGTCATCGAGGCGACGGTGCAACGCACCAGGCCCGTGATCCTGACGGCACTGGCCGCCGTGCTGGCCTTCATCCCGCTCACGCACTCCGTCTTCTGGGGATCGATGGCCTATACGCTGATCGGCGGCACGGCGGTCGGCACGGTGCTGATCCTGCTCTTCCTTCCCGCGCTCTATGCCGCGTGGTTCCGGATCAAGCCGACTGCGGACGACGTCCATGAGGAGCCATCCGGCTCGATGGATGAACTGGAAAAGCAAACAGCAATTGCTGCCGAATAGGGCTCTGTTGCGGTGGCGGCGGGTTTCGCTCGCTGGCTTTGCCTGAACATAGGCAGGGCCAGCGGCACGACCTTACCGCTTGCAAATGAACGTTCAGGGCGAGCCCGGCAAATCCATCATCAGTTCTGGAGACATCGATGAATCATCCGGTCGGACCGCGAACGGATCCCGACGAGGTGCGGGCTCGCATCCTGGAGGTGGCGGAGGCGCATTTTCGCCGCATCGGCTACCATAAGACGTCGGTAGCCGACATCGCCTCCGAACTCGGCATGAGCCGGGCGAACGTCTACCGTTTCTTTTCCTCCAGGGATGCAATCAACGAATCCATCTGCAGGCAGGTCGTGAACGAGGTCGCGGACATCGCCGTTGCGATCGCACGCACCAACGCGCCGGCCTTGGAGAAACTCGACCGGCTCCTGACCGCCGTTCACCAGCACAACAAGACGAAATTGATCAAGGAAAGAAGCATGCACGACTTGATCGTCGCCGCCCTGCGCGAGAATCGGGCGGTCATCAAGGCGCATGTCGAGCGAATGTTGGAAATCCTTGAGGCGATCATTCGCGAGGGGACCGAGGCGGGCGAACTCAAGGTCGAGGACCCGGCAGAAGCGGCGCGTGCGGTCAACGCCGCGTTCACGCCGTTCTTCCACCCGATTCTGATCGAGCACTGCGTTCAACACGGTAAAGACACCGAAGCGGGCCTGCGCACGCAGATTCGCTTTGTCCTGAAAGCTCTCGGCAAATCGAACTAGCCGCCCTGGCAGGCGGCTGCCAGCGACGCATTCCGCCCTCAATTCAGGCGCGACCTCCAATGTTCGGTCCTTCGTGCGGATAGAGCTTGCCGAACAGCGGCAGGTACATCGCGCCCTTGCGCATCAGGAAATCGTGGAACGTCGCCATCGCCGGCGAGATCGCGTGATCGCTGCGCATCACCGAAAACCATTGCCGGCGGATCGGCATGCCGACGACGTCGAGGATGACCAGCCGGCCGGCTTCGGTTTCGGCGGCGATGGTGTGGGCAGAGATGAAGGCAATGCCCAGCCCGGCCATCACCGCCTGCTTGATCGTCTCGTTCGAGCCCATTTCAACGCCGAGATCGTCGATGCGGCCGGGCACGTCGCTCAAAAAGATTTCCAGCGAGATGCGCGTGCCGGAGCCGGGCTCGCGGATGAGGAAATGCTCTTCGGCGATCCGCTCCTTGGATATCTCGCGCACTGAGGCCAGCGGGTGGTCGGGCGGCGCGATGATGACCAGCGGGTGATCACCGAAGACCGAGGCACGCACCGGGACTTCCCTCGCCGGGCGTCCCATCAGCGCGATGTCGATGTCGTGGTTCTTAAGACTGTTGATGGTTTCGGCGCGGTTGCCGATGGCGAGCCGCATGTCGATGTCGGGATGTTCCTTCATGAAGCCGGCCATCAGCCGCGGCGCGAAATATTTGGCGGTGGAAACGACGCCGAGCCGCAAGCTGCCGATACGCACGCCCTTGATCGCATCCATCTTGTCTTCGAGCAGGCGAAGCCGCTCCTCGATCGCCTGCGCCGTCTCGACGAAGGCCAGACCTGCGGCAGTCGGACGCATGCCGTCCGACGTCCGATCGAACAAGGCCAACTGGAACTCCTCCTCGACCTGCCGCAACTGGATCGTCACCGCTGGAGGAGACAAGCCTAACACTTTGGCCGCGCTAACGATTTTTCCATGGCTGATGATGGCCTGAACGGTCTTGAATTGCTTGAGCGTGAGGTTTCTCATGCGCCATACTAAATTTTTTTTAGCACGAAAGTAAAGTTATTGAATTTTACTTATCCATGGCAGTTTGTTCTCATTCCCCAATCCGGCCGGAGGAGTTGCGGCTGGATCGGGAGGTTACGATGCCAGCGGCAACGCTCGACGCATTTCTGAATTCCTATCTCGGCCCGCCCGACGAACTGCGTTCGGCAGTCGTCGCGACCGTTCGTCAGCTGACGCAGGCCGCCACCAAGGTCCGCAATACAATCAATCAGGGGGTGCTCGGCACCGCCTTTGCCGGGACCCGCAGCGCCAATGCCGACGGCGACATCCAGAAGGATCTCGACATCTTCGCCGACGACATCTTCCTCGATGCCATGCGCCACGCTCCGGTCGCGCTCTACGCCTCCGAGGAACTGGAGCAGCCGGTCCTGCTCGACAGCCAGGCGCCTCTCGCCATCGCCATCGACCCGCTCGACGGCTCTTCCAACATCGACACCAACGTGTCGATCGGAACGATCTTCTCGCTCCTCCCTGCAACTGGCGCGCCGGACGAAAATCCGGCCGCCTCTTTTTTGCAGCCGGGCGTGAAGCAGCTGGGCGCCGGTTTCTTCATCTACGGGCCGCAGCTGGCACTGGTCCTGTCGCTCGGCAGCGGCACGCATGTCTTCGTTCTCTCGACCAGGCTCGGCACCTTCGTCCAGGCCTACGAGAGCCGGATCATCCCGCAGCGTACCCAGGAGTTCGCCATCAACGCCGCCAACTACCGGCATTGGGACGAGGCGGTGCGGCTCTACATCGACGACTGCCTCGAAGGCACTGAAGGCCCACGCGGAAAGGACTTCAACATGCGCTGGATCGCTTCCCTCGTCGCCGACTGCTACCGCATACTGATGCGCGGCGGCGTGTTCCTCTATCCAGGCGACAAGCGCAAGGGTTACCGCCAGGGACGGCTGCGCCTCGTCTACGAGGCCAACCCGATCGCCTATCTCATCGAACAGGCAGGCGGCGCCGCCACCGACACCATCACCCGCATCCTCGAAATCGAGCCCGAGGGCCTGCACCAGCGCGTGCCCGTGGTGTTCGGATCGGCGCGCGAGGTCGCACGCATCACCCGCTACCACACCGAGCCCAGCGCGATCGGCGAGCGTGCGCCGCTGTTCAGCCGCCGCGGCCTGTTCAGGGCCTGAGCATCATGTCGGCAAAGCACCCCATCATCACCATCACCGGGTCGTCAGGCGCCGGCACCACCTCGGTCAAGCGCATCTTCGAGCTGATCTTCCGGCGCGAGAACATCGACGCCGCCTTCATCGAAGGCGACGCCTTTCACCGCTACGACCGCACCACGATGAAGGTCAAGGTGGCGGAGGAGGAGAAGGCGGGCAATCCGAACTTCACCCACTTCCATGCCGAGGCCAACGAGCTCGCAATCCTCGAAGAGGTGTTTGAGGAATATGGCCGCCGCGGAACCGGAAAGACCCGCACCTACATCCATGACGAGGACGAGGAGAAGCAGTACGGCACGCCGCCCGGACAATTCACCGAATGGCGCGAATTCCCGCCGAGCGACCTGCTCTTCTACGAGGGCCTGCATGGCTGCGTCGTCACCGACAAGATAGACCTGGCCAGGCATGCCGACCTCAGGATCGGCGTGGTGCCGGTCATCAATCTCGAATGGATCCAGAAGATCCATCGCGACCGGGCAACCCGCGGCTATTCCACCGAGGCGGTGATGGACGTCATCCTGCGCCGCATGCCGGACTATGTCCGCTACATCGTCCCGCAATTCTCGCAGACCGCCATCAACTTCCAGCGTGTGCCGATCGTCGACACGTCAAACCCATTCATCGCGCGCTGGATCCCGACGCCCGACGAATCGATGCTGGTCATCCGCTTCGCCAATCCCCGCGGCATCGATTTCCCCTACCTGCTTTCGATGATCCACGACTCGTTCATGTCGCGGCCGAATTCCATAGTGGTGCCAGGCAACAAGCTCGATCTTGCCATGCAGCTGATCCTGACGCCGCTCATCCTGCAATTGATCGAACGCAAGAACCGTGTGTCGTGAGGAGGACGCCATGAACAGCCAAGCAGCAGCCCTGAAGCCCGTCGCCGCCGTCTCGGAGCGCGACATGGCGAACGCCATTCGCGCACTGGCGATGGACAGCGTCCAAAAGGCCAATTCCGGTCATCCGGGCATGCCGATGGGCATGGCCGACGTTGCGACGGTGCTGTTCAGCCGCTTCATCAACATCGATCCGTCGGCGCCCAACTGGCCCGATCGCGACCGCTTCGTGCTTTCGGCCGGGCACGGCTCGATGCTGCAATATGCGCTGCACTACCTGCTCGGCTACGAAGACATGCCGATCGAGCAATTGCAGCGGTTTCGCCAGTTGGGCAGCCGCACCGCCGGACATCCCGAATATGGCCATGCGCTTGGCATCGAGACGACGACCGGTCCGCTTGGACAAGGCATCTCGACCGCCGTCGGCATGGCGCTGGCCGAGCGCATGCTGGCTGCCCGCCACGGCGCCGATCTCGTCGATCATTTCACCTACGCGATCGCCGGCGACGGCTGCCTGCAGGAAGGCATCAGCCACGAGGCGATCGACCTTGCCGGTCACCTGAAGCTCGCCCGGCTGATCATCTTCTGGGACGACAATGCGATCTCGATCGACGGACCGACGTCGCTGTCGACATCGATGGACCAGCCGGCACGGTTCGAAGCCGCCGGATGGCATGTGCAGTCGGTGGACGGCCACGACACGGAAGCCGTCGCTGCGGCAATCGAAGCGGCGCAGCAGTCGGACCGACCGTCACTGATCGCCTGCCGAACGGTGATCGGCAAGGGCGCGCCCAATTTGGGCGGCTCGGAAAAGACGCATGGCGCGCCGCTGGGCGATGCCGAGATCGCCGCGACGCGCGAGAACATCGGCTGGGCCTGCGCGCCGTTCGAGATGCCGGACGACATCCTTTTCGCCTGGCGCGAAATTGCCGAGCGCGGGCAAGCGGCGCGGCACGCCTGGGAGCAGCGGTTTGCCGCCTCGCCGCAGCGCCAGGCCTTCGAGAGTGCGGTCGCCGGCACCCTGCCCGACGCGGTCTTCGAAGCGCTCGCCGCTTTCCGCAAGGAGCATGTCGAAAAGGCGACCAAGGTCGCAACGCGAAAAGCCTCCGAGATGGCGCTCGGCGCCATCAACGCCGAAACCGAGCTGACCGTCGGCGGCTCCGCCGATCTGACGCACTCGAACCTGACGATCACCAAGGGCATGGATCGCATAGCGCCTGGTGCCTATGCCGGCCGCTACATCCACTACGGCATCCGCGAGCACGGCATGGCTGCGGCCATGAACGGCATCGCGCTGCATGGCGGCTTCGTGCCTTATGGCGGCACCTTCCTGTGCTTCGCCGACTATGCCCGCGGCGCGATGCGGCTCTCGGCGCTGATGGGCCAGCGCGTCATCTATGTGATGACCCATGATTCCATCGGTCTCGGCGAGGACGGCCCGACCCATCAGCCGATCGAGCACCTGGCGATGCTGCGGGCAACGCCCAACCTCAACGTCTTCCGTCCGGCCGACATCATCGAAACGGCGGAGTGCTGGGAACTGGCGCTGAAGAGCAAGAACCGGCCGAGCGTGCTGGTGCTCTCGCGCCAGAACCTGCCGATGCTGCGCCAGGCACACAGCGACGAGAACCGGTCGAGCCAGGGCGCCTACATCCTGCGCGAGCCGGCCGGACACCGCGCCGTGACGCTGATCGCCACCGGCTCGGAGGTCGAGATCGCCGTTGCCGCCGCCGAACGGCTGGAGACCGAGCACGGCATCGCCGCCGCCGTCGTCTCGATGCCGTGCTGGGAGCTGTTCGAGGAACAGGATGCCGACACCCGCAAGGCGGTCCTCGGCTCGGCGCCGCGCGTCGCCGTCGAAGCCGCAGCACGGCTCGGCTGGGACCGCTGGATCGGCGACACCGGTGCTTTCGTCGGCATGGCCGGTTTCGGCGCCAGCGCCCCTGCCCCGGATCTCTACCGGCATTTTGACATCACGCCCGAAGCCGTCGCCGCAGCGGCGCTGAAGCTCATCATCTAGGAAGGACCCCAAAATGGCCCGCATCACCCTTCGCCAGCTTCTCGACCATGCCGCCGAGCACGGCTATGGCGTTCCGGCATTCAACATCAACAACATGGAACAGGGCCTTGCCATCATGGAGGCGGCCAGGGCCTGCGACGCACCGGTCATCATCCAGGCCTCGCGCGGCGCCCGCTCCTATGCCAACGACATCATGCTGGCCAAGATGATGGAGGCGTTGACCGAAATGCATCCGGCCATTCCGCTCTGCATCCATCAGGACCACGGCAACAACGAAGCCACCTGCCTTTCGGCGATCCGCCACGGCTTCACCTCGGTGATGATGGACGGCTCGTTGGTGGCGGACGCCAAGACGCCGGCGAGCTATGACTACAACGTCGCCATCACCGAACGTGTCGCACGCATGGCGCATTGGGTCGGCGCTTCCGTCGAAGGCGAGCTTGGCGTGCTCGGCTCGCTGGAAACCGGCCAGGGCGAGGCCGAGGACGGGCATGGCGCCGAAGGCGCGCTTTCCCACGACCAGCTTTTGACCGATCCCGATCAGGCGGTCGACTTCGTCACCGCCACCCGGGTCGACGCGCTGGCGATCGCCTGCGGCACTTCGCACGGCGCCTACAAATTCAGCCGCAAGCCCGACGGCGGCATCCTCGCCATGCAGGTGATCGAGGCGATCCACGAAAAGCTGCCCAACACGCATCTGGTCATGCATGGCTCTTCCTCGGTGCCGCAGGAACTGCAGGACGTCATCAACCGATATGGCGGCGAGATGCCCCAGACCTTTGGGGTTCCGGTCGAGGAGATCGAGCGCGGCATCCGTTACGGCGTGCGCAAGGTAAACATCGACACCGATTGCCGCATGGCCATGGCCGGGCAGTTCCGCCGCGTCGCGACGGAGGACCCGCGCGAATTCGATCCGCGCAAATTCCTGAAACCCGCCATGGATGCCCTGCGCGACCTTTGCCGCGATCGCTTCGAGCGCTTCGGCACCGCGGGCAACGCCTCGAAGATCAGGGTCATCGCCATGGACGAGATGGCCAAACGTTATGCCGCGGGAAAACTCGACCCGCAAATCGCAACCGCGAAAGCCGCCTGAGCGGCAAACAGGAGACCTGTCATGAACAAGATCGACATGCCGTCAGCTGGCACGCTCAAGGAAGGCAAGGAACGCTACAAGTCGGGCGTCATCCCCTACAAGAAGATGGGCTACTGGGAGCCGGATTACCGGCCCAAGGAGACCGACCTGATCGCCATGTTTCGGATCACGCCGCAGCCAGGCGTCGACCACGAGGAGGCGGCGGCCGCCATCGCCGGTGAATCCTCCACCGCGACGTGGACGGTGGTGTGGACCGACAGGCTGACCGCCTGCGAACTCTACCGCGCCAAGGCGTTCAGATCCGAGCCGGTACCGAACACCGGTCCCGGCACCAAGACCGAGCAGCAGTACTTCGCCTACATCGCCTACGACCTCGACCTGTTCGAGCCGGGCTCAATCGCCAACCTGACCGCATCGATCATCGGCAACGTGTTCGGCTTCAAGGCAGTCAAGGCCTTGCGGCTCGAGGACATGCGCATCCCGGTGGCTTACCTGAAGACCTTCCAGGGCCCGGCGACCGGCATCGTGGTGGAACGCGAGCGGCTCGACAAGTTCGGCCGGCCGCTGCTCGGCGCGACGACGAAGCCGAAGCTTGGCCTGTCAGGCCGCAACTATGGCCGCGTCGTCTACGAGGCGCTGAAGGGTGGCCTCGACTTCGTCAAGGACGACGAGAACATCAACTCGCAGCCGTTCATGCACTGGCGCGACCGCTTCCTCTACTGCATGGAGGCCGTGAACAAGGCGTCGGCCGCCACCGGCGAAGTCAAGGGCCATTATCTCAACGTCACCGCCGGCACGATGGAGGAGATGTACGAGCGCGCCGAATTCGCAAAACAGCTTGGCTCCTGCATCGTCATGATCGACCTGGTCATCGGCTACACGGCGATCCAGTCGATGGCCAAATGGGCACGCCGCAACGACATGATCCTGCACCTGCACCGCGCCGGCAACTCGACCTATTCGCGCCAGAAGAACCACGGCATGAATTTTCGCGTCATCTGCAAATGGATGCGGATGGCCGGCGTCGACCACATCCATGCCGGTACCGTTGTCGGCAAGCTGGAAGGCGACCCGCTGATGATCAAGGGTTTCTATGACACGCTGCGCGAGGAGCGCACGCCGCAGAACCTCGAAACCGGGCTGTTCTTCGACCAGGACTGGGCCTCGCTCAACAAGGTGATGCCCGTCGCCTCGGGTGGCATCCATGCCGGCCAGATGCACCAGCTGATCCATTATCTCGGCGAGGACGTCGTCCTGCAGTTCGGCGGCGGCACGATCGGCCATCCGGACGGCATCCAGGCCGGCGCGACGGCCAATCGCGTCGCCTTGGAAGCGATGATCCTCGCCCGCAACGAGGGTCGCGACTATCTGCGCGAAGGCACCAAAATCCTCGAACAGGCGGCCAGATGGTGCACGCCGCTGAAGGCGGCCCTGGAGACCTGGAAGGACGTCACCTTCAACTACGAATCGACTGACACGGCCGACTTCGTGCCAACCGCAACGCCCAGCTTCTAGACGAAAGGAACCGTCGCCATGATGACCAATCCGGGAAACAAGGTCACGCAGGGACAGTTTTCGTTCCTGCCCGACCTGACCGATGAGCAGATTTCGGCGCAGATCAAATACGCGTTGAAAAACCACTGGGCGGTCAGCGTCGAGTACACTGACGATCCGCATCCGCGAAACACCTATTGGGAAATGTACGGCAACCCGATGTTCGACCTGAAGGACCCGGCGGGCATCCTGCTTGAAGTCAACAATTGCCGGAAAGCCATGCCCAACATGTATGTCCGGGTCACTGCCTTCGATTCGAGCAAGGGCTGGGAAGCGCCGCGCATGTCGTTCATCGTCAACCGGCCGCCCAACGAACCCGGGTTCCGGCTGCTGCGCCAGGAGCGCGACGGCCGCAGCCAGGGCTATTCGATCGTGCCTTATGCGACCGACAGGCCCGAAGGCGAGCGGAGCTAGCCGAAACCATGCTGGACGCGATAGCAAAGGGCACTGCCGCGCCGGACGAATCGGTCGATCTGCAGGCCGAGTTCGAGGCGTCCAACATCGATGAGGTGCTGGGCAAGCTCGACCGCGAACTCGTTGGCCTGAAGCCCATCAAGACCCGCATCCGCGAGATCGCGGCGCTGCTCCTGGTCGACCGGCTTCGCCGCAAGTTCGGCCTGACCTCGGGCGCGCCGACCCTGCACATGAACTTCACCGGAAACCCCGGCACCGGAAAGACCACCGTGGCGCTCAGGATGGCCGAAATCCTGCATCGTCTCGGCTATGTCCGCGAGGGCCACATGGTCGCAGTGACGCGAGACGATCTCGTCGGCCAGTATGTCGGCCACACCGCGCCCAAAACCCGCGAAGTGATCAAGCGCGCCATGGGTGGGGTGCTTTTCATCGACGAGGCCTACTATCTCTACAAGCCCGAGAACGAACGTGACTACGGCCAGGAATCGATCGAGATCCTGCTGCAATGCATGGAAAACAACCGTGACGACCTGGTTGTGATTCTTGCCGGTTACAAGGACAAGATGGACCGCTTCTTCAACAGCAATCCCGGCATGCGCTCGCGCATCGCCCACCACCTCGACTTTCCCGACTACGGCGTCGGCGAGCTCAAATCGATCGCCGAGATCATGCTGGCGGAACAGAATTATCGTCTCAGCGAGGCGGCGGCCAAGGCGCTCGAAGAGTACCTGCCGATCCGCATGCGGCTGCCGCATTTCTCCAACGCTCGCTCGGTCCGCAATGGGCTCGACCGGGCGCGGCTTCGCCAGGCCAACCGGCTTTTCACGTCGCGCGACCGGGTGTTGACGAAGGCCGACCTTATCACCATTGAGGAATCCGATATTCGCGGCAGCCGCGTGTTCGCGGAAGGCAAGCTCGAAGGCGAACCGGAGACGAGGGCGCGCTGACACGATGACGCCGGTTGGTGTGCAGCGACCGGAAACCGAAGACGGAATGGAGCCGACGACCATGGGTACCAAGACAATCATCGCCCCCTCGGTGCTTTCTGCGGATTTCTCGCGGCTCGGCGACGAGGTCGAAGCAGTCGTCCGGGCGGGCGCCGACTGGATCCATCTCGACGTGATGGACGGTCATTTCGTGCCCAACATCACCTTCGGTCCGCCGGTGATCAAGGCGATCCGCGATCGAACCGACAAGGTCTTCGACTGTCACCTGATGATTGCGCCGGCCGACGCCTATCTCGCCGCCTTCGCCGATGCCGGCTGCGACATCATCACCGTGCATGCCGAGGCCGGGCCGCATCTCGACCGTTCGCTGCAGGCGATCAGGAATCTCGGCAAGAAGGCCGGCGTGTCGCTGAACCCGTCGACGCCGGAAAGCGTCATCGAATATGTGCTCGACCGGCTCGATCTGGTGCTTCTGATGACGGTCAATCCGGGTTTCGGCGGCCAGGCTTTCATTCCGGCGGTCGTCGACAAGGTCAGGCGGGTCAAGGCGCTGATCGGCGATCGCCCGATCGACATCGAGATCGACGGCGGCATCACCCCCGAGACCGCCCCGCTGGTCAGCGCGGCCGGCGCCAATGTGCTGGTCGCCGGCTCGGCTATCTTCAAGGGCGGCAGCGAGGCGGCCTATCGCGCCAATATCGGCGCCATCAGGCAGGCAGCCGACGGCGCGATCCGGAAAGCCGCGTAAAACCATTTCATCGGAGGACAACATGGGGGCAATCCCACCTGTCTGCGATTTCGGCTGGCAAGCCATCGATGCCGTCTTGCCCGGCGTCGACGGCAAATCGCATTCGATCTTCAGCCACGCCGGTCCGAACGGGCTGGTGGTGGCCTTCATCTGCAACCACTGCCCTTATGTGAAGGCGGTGATTTCACGCATCGTCCGCGATGCCAGCGACCTCAAGCCCGAAGGCATCGGCTTTGTCGCGATCAGCTCCAACGATGCCGACGCCTATCCGGATGATTCCTTCGACAACATGAAACTCTTCGCCAGGGCGAACGGCTTCACTTTCCCCTACCTCCACGACGAGCGCCAGACGGTGGCGCGTGCCTATGGAGCCGTTTGCACTCCGGATTTCTTCGGGTTCAACAGCGAATTGACGCTGCAATATCGCGGCCGGCTGGACGCGGCGCGGCGCGACGCTGGACCGCCGTCCGGACTAAGACGCGACCTTTTCGAGGCGATGAGGCAAATTGCACGAACCGGCGACGGACCGCTGGACCAGATCGCTTCGATCGGCTGCTCGATCAAGTGGAAGGACGCCGCATGAACGTCGGCATAAGTAGGCCGTTTCGATCGCCGAAGGCGATCCTGTTCGATCTCGACGGCACGCTGGTCGATTCGGCGCCCGATATAACCGCCGCGGTCAACGAGCTGCTGGCCGGTCGCGATCTGCCGCCGCTGCGCCTGGAACAGGTCAGGGCGATGATCGGCGGCGGCGTCAGGAAACTGGTCGAGCGAGCCTTCGCGGCATCCGGCGCGCCGCTCCTCGGCAGCGCCCTCGACGAGGCCAACCGTGCCATGGCGCCCATCTACCGCAGGCATCTGACCGGCCTGACGACGCTGATGCCCGGCGTCAGGGAGGTTCTCACCCACTTCCATTTGAGCGGAATAGCCATGGGCGTGGTGACCAACAAGCCGCAGCTGGCGGCTCGCGAAATCCTGCTGCATTTCGGGCTGACGGAGCATCTCGGCGCGATCGTCGGCGGAGACGCGGTGACTTGCCTGAAACCGGCGCCCGACGCTCTGCTGCTGGCGCTCGACCAGCTTCAGGTCGAGCCTCGTGACGCGCTGATGGTCGGAGACAGCGGCGCCGACGTGGCCGCCGCCCGCGCCGCCGGCATGCCGGCTATCCTGCTGCGTGGCGGCTACACCCAAATTGCCGTTGAAGCGCTTGGCGCCGACCTCGTTTGCGATGGCCTGCTCGATCTGCCTTCCGCCATGCGCAGGCTGCAAGACGCCGCTTGACCGGCGCCAACCAGTGCGGGCGCCGGCCGAACGCAGTTTGCGAACGGCCGGCGAAGTCGCGTTACTCCGGGGGATGAACCGGGTTACTTCCGGGGGAAGAACCGGGTTATTTCCTGCGGAAAAACCGGGTTATTTCCTGCGAAAAACCGGGTTATTTCCTGCGGAAAAACCGGGTTATTTGGAGTATTGCTTCAGATAGGCGATGACGTTGGCAAGATCCTCGTCCTTCTTGAGGCCGGGAAACGCCATCTTCGTACCCTTGATCATGCCCTTCGGGTCGCGAAGATAATTCGTCAGCGTGGCTTCGTCCCATTTGACGCCGGATTTGCCCGCCTCGGCCATCGGTTTGGAATATTTGAACCCCGGATGCGTGCCGGCCGTCCGGCCGATGACGCCGCTCAACGACGGGCCGATCTTGTTCTTGTCCTCGTCGACGACGTGGCAGGCCTTGCACTTGGCGAAGACCTTCTCACCCGCGGCGGCATCCTGTGCCTGCGATTGGTTTGTAATAAACGTCGCAACGGACACGACGGCGAAAAATGCGACTGCACGCATGGCATTTCCTCATTGATCGTCAAGGTGCCCTGGACGACTAGCGCATGCCTTTGTCTGATCATCGGCATGCATCGTTTTATGCAGAGCGAAAACGTCTCCCTTGTGGAGTTGCAGCGCCTGCACCCTGGAAGCTACCCGGCCGATGAGCGATGTCAACCGCTACCCAAGTTCAAGGCAGTCGCTTCGGGTTTGCGCTGCCTTCCAGCGTTGAAGGCTGGCGAAAGCCGAAGCGACATCCAATCTCCCCCCTTGCGGGGGAGATGTCCGGCAGGACAGAGGGGGGTGGGAAGGATCGCCAACTTTCGGCTTTATCCATCCCAACCGGAAATCAGCCTGAGGGTGTGGCTGTAATTGATCGACAGGTCGGAGGGACAGCACCCCCCTCTGCCCTGCCGGGCATCTCCCCCGCAAGGGGGAGATCGGCAGCTTCACCCACGGCGCGATTGACGGCCATCGGGCGAGCGCGTAGCCTCAAACCATTCCGGTTTTCCATGGGCACCTCGGGACTCCGGCAGTTGGCGATTTCGTCCAGGCTCGCGGATCGGGCCGGATCTCGTCAAAGCGGGCGTCTTCAAGCGCGCAAGAGGTGCTGAATGGATATGGTCGACCTCATCTTGACGGTTTGCCTGATTGCCAATCCGGGCAATTGCCGAGACGAACATCTCTATTTCGAGAGCCGCGGCTCTCTGTTCCAATGCATGATGCTGGCGCCCACCGAAATCGCGAAATGGTCGCAGGAACACCCGACCCTCAAGGTCAAGCGCTGGAAATGCGCTTTGCCGAACAAAGACCGTGCGATCTGATCGGCGCCCCGGCCCGTTACGGCCCCGGGAGGAGACATCATCATGATTTCGCGTCGAGGAACGCTCCGGCTGGCGGCTCTTGGAACAGCCGCGGCACTTGTCCCAAAGCCCTCCTTCGCCACGAACAGGATTCGCATCGGTGTGCTGAAATTCGGCACCGTGAGCTGGGCGCTTGACACGCTGAAGCACCACAGATTCGACACAGCCAACGGCATCGATCTGGAGGTCGTCGATTTCGCCGGCGAGGATGCAACCAACGTCGCCTTGCTGGCCGGCGCGATCGACATGATCGTCTCCGACTGGCTGTGGGTCTCGCGCCAGCGCTCCGAAGGCGTCGACCTCACATTGGTCCCCTATTCGACCGCCGTCGGGGCGATCATGGTGAAGGAGGGAGCGCCGATCCGCACGATCACCGATCTCAGGGGAAAAAAGCTCGGCGTCGCCGGCGGACCTCTCGACAAAAGCTGGCTGCTGATCCAGGCGCTGGCCAGACGCGATCACGGCCTCGACCTGCCGGCAACCAGCGACATCGTCTTTGGCGCGCCGCCGCTGATTTCGGAAAAGGCGATGCAGGGCGAGCTCGATGCGGTGCTCAATTTCTGGCATTTCTGCGCCCGCCTCGAGGCCAACGGCTTTCGTCGCCTGATCGGCGCCGATGCTGCGGCGAAAGCGCTCGGTGCCTCAGGCGCCGTATCGGCGCTCGGCTATGTTTTTCATGACAAATGGGCGAACGAACATCCGGACGCTATCGCGGGCTTCATCAAGGCTTCGGCGCAGTCCAAGGACTTGCTGGCCCGATCCGACGACGAGTGGCTGCGCCTTGCGCCTGATATCCGCGCGCAAGGCGAGGAACTGGCAAAACTGCGTAACCGCTACCGCGAAGGCATTCCCAGACGCCCGGTCGCCGAGGATGCGGCCGACGCCGGCAAGCTCTATCGTGTGCTGGCCGAGATCGGCGGCGAAAAGCTGGTCGGCCGCGCGCCCGAGATGGCGCCCGGCACGTTCTGGCAGGTACCCCCGCAATGAGCGCACCTGACACCGGCGATCGCCCGCCTGGCGCTGCGGCCGGCATGTCCAGCCAATCCGGCCTGGCAGCGGCGCTGACACCGGTGCTGACGGTCGCGGCCTCTCTGCTCGGGCTTGGCCTGCTGTGGGGCCTTGCGGCAAATGCCTGGCCGAGCCGTGCCTTTCCAGGGCCGGGACAGGTCTGGCAGGTACTGCTCGCAGAGGCGGCGAACGGCGATCTTTTCTACCATCTCGGCGCGACGCTCGGCCGGGTTGCCGCGGCATATGTCGTCGCTATGGTCGTTGGCTCGGTCATCGGCGTCCTCCTCGGCAGCCACCGCAGCGCAGACCGGTTCTTCGCTCCCTGGGTGGTTCTGTTCCTCAACATTCCCGCGCTGGTGGTCATCGTGCTTGCCTACATCTGGTTCGGCCTCAACGAAGCGGCGGCGATTGGCGCGGTTGCCGTCAACAAGATCCCGAATGTCGTGGTGACGATGCGCGAGGGCGCCAGGGCGCTTGATCCGAGTTACGCCGAAATGGCCGCCGTCTACCGCTTCGGTCTCCTCGACCGCGCTCGCCATGTCCTGCTGCCGCAACTGCAGCCCTATCTTGCCGCCGCCTCACGATCCGGCATCGCTCTCATCTGGAAGATCGTCCTGGTGGTCGAACTGCTCGGCCGCTCCAACGGCGTCGGCTTCCAGATCTATCTTTATTTCCAGCTCTTCGACGTCGCCGCCATACTTGCCTACACCCTGGCTTTCGTGGCGGTGATGCTTGTCATCGAACTCCTTCTGGTGCAGCCCGTTGAACGACATGCAACCCGTTGGCGCCGTCGTCCCGCTTAGGGTCGACATCGCCGAAAAGACTTTCAGGTCCACGCAAGGCGTCTCGATCACGGCGCTCCAGGACCTTTCCTTCGAGGTCCGGCAAGGCGAATTCGCCTGCTTGCTGGGGCCGTCCGGCTGCGGCAAGACCACGACGCTGCGCATCCTGCTTGGGTTGGACAAGGACTTTTCCGGCTCGTTCCAGCTGCCTGAAGGCGGCTCCGACCGGATCGCCGCCGTGTTCCAGGAGCCGGTCTTGCTGCCGTGGCGGACGGTGGAGCAGAATGTCAGGCTGGCGCTGCCGAAAAGCCTGAGGACGAAGAACCTCGACGGGCTGTTCGACACGCTCGGCCTCGCCGGCATGCGCGCGCTCTATCCGGCGGAGCTTTCGCTCGGCCTTGCCCGCAGGGCAGCGCTTGCCAGGGCCTTCGCCACCGAACCGGCGGTGCTGTTCCTGGACGAACCCTTTGCCTCACTCGACGAACGGACCGCCGAGCGGCTTCGGCACCTGCTTTTGACCGTGTGGTCGGCGCGGCCCACGACCGCCCTGATGGTAACCCACAATCTGCGCGAGGCCCTGATGCTGTCGGACCGCATCATCGTGCTCGCGCAGCGGCCGGCGCATGTGCTCGGCATGTTCGACGTAAGGCTGCCGCGGCACTATCGCAATCCACAGGTGATGAGCGACCTTTTACGGTCGTTCCAGCAAAAATTTCCGGGCGTGGCCTGATCGCCTTACAGTTCGGAACCATATCGGGAGGAAGCCATGCCGATCGACAGGATACGACGCAAGCTTGTGAACGGCTTCGCCTGCACCGCGGTCAGCGCCGCGATGCTGCCCTGTTGCCTCGGGCGGGCCGCTCTCGCCGCAGCCTATGGCCTTGAATTCAAGCTCAGGAAAGTCGCCGACGGCGTCTTCGCGTTCCAGGGCGTCGATGAATTGATGAGCGCCGCCAACCAGGGCGCGATCTCCAACCTCGGCGTCGTCGTCGGCGCCGACGCCGTCGCCGTCATCGACAGCGGCGGCAGCCTGATCGAGGCGAACGCCCTCATCGCCGAAATAGGCAAGATAAGCGCCAAGCCGGTCCGCTACCTGATCAACACCCACATGCACCCCGACCATGTCTTCGGCAACGCGGCGTTCCGGCAGATCGGCGCCACCATCGTCGGCCACCACAATCTGCCGCGCGCCCTCGAGGCGCGCGGCGCCTTCTACCTGCAGAACTTTCGCGAACAGATCGGCGACGCGCTCATCAAAGGGATCGAGATCATACCGCCGACGATGCTGGTCGACGATCGCCTGCAGCTCGACCTCGGCGGGCGCGTGCTCGAATTGCAGGCATGGAAGGCGGCTCACACCGACAACGACCTGACCGTCTTCGACAGCGCGACGCGCACGCTGTTTGCCGGCGATCTGGTTTTCATCGGTTCCTTGCCGACGCTCGACGGATCGCTGCTCGGCTGGCTCCGCCAGATGGATGGGCTCGCCGCGATTGGCGCCACGCGCGTCGTGCCGGGTCACGGCCCGGTGCCGGCCGACTGGCCGCAGGCGCTGATGGCAGAGCGGCGCTATTTCGAAATTCTGGCGCGCGATATTCGCAAGGCGATCGCCGACGGGACGCCGCTCCGCGACGCCGTCAAGACCGCCGGCGCAAGCGAACGGAGCAATTGGCAGCTGTTCGACGACTACAACGAGCGCAATGCAACAGCCGCCTTTGCCGAACTCGAATGGGAATAGGTCACAGCGACGAGCGCTGGACGTGGTGGATCGATTTGCCAAACGCATCCTCAAGGGTCTATCCTCGACATTGGCCTGGGCACCACCTCTCTGACATTGGTGGAGGCATCGAAATGCAGAACCACGCTTACCGGAGCCGGCAGCTCGGCTTGCCGCTCGCAGCCATCTTCGCCGCGATCATCCTGGCCATCGGCGCGCTCTTTGGCGCCTCCGGAGCCGCCAACGCCCAGCAAACAACCGCCTCTTCGGACAGGATCTGGCAGGATATGAAAGGCGACGTGTTCGGCGATCGGGCAATTCTGGTCGATAGCGGCGTCGTCAGGATCGAGGCGCCGAAGCGGGCGCAGGATGCCGCCATCGTGCCCGTCGACATCTATATCGACCCGGCCAAGGCGCCCGCCGGCATCAAATCCGTCACCTTGATCATCGACGTCAATCCAGCGCCGGTAGCGGCGACGTTCGAGATCGGCAAGGACGCCGGTGTGACACATCTGTCGACGCGCGTGCGCGTCGACGACTATTCCTATCTGCGTGCCATAGCAGAGACGCAGGGCGGCGAGCTTCACATGGCCCAGACCTTCGTCAAGGCGTCAGGCGGATGCTCCGCCCCGGCGCTCAAGAACCAGGACGAAGCGATGGCAACGATGGGGCAGATGAAGCTGCGCCAATTCCCGCCGCAAGAGACGATGACAAAGGCGCAGGAATTGCAGCTGATGATCCGCCACCCGAACAATTCGGGCCTGCAGCGCAACCCCTTGACCCAGTATTTCATCCCCGCGCATTTCGTTCAGAAACTGTCGGTCTCGCAGGCAGACCGGCTGATCCTGTCGATGGAAGGGGGGATATCGATTTCGGAAGATCCCAATTTCCGGTTCGATTTCACCGCGCACGGCACTGGCCAAATCCAGGTCGAAGCGATCGATACGGACGGCAAGGTATTTCGCAATCAATGGCCGCTGGAGGCTACGGGGCTTTGAAGCCTCGAAACCGTATGCAGCCGCCGTCGGCGGTCTTACACAGCGTCTAAAAGCAGCGCACGTCGGCTTCCGCCTGCGCGCGCTTCAGTCCCGTGCTTGCGGCTTTTGCCGGCGCGCTTTCGCGGAACAGTCCCGAACGCTCCCCTGTCGTCAGGGACATGCTCTTGAAGGTTTCGGCCCTTTCATAGTCCTCGAAGGGAAGGATCGAGGCGATGACGTCGATCGAGCAGGAACAGCTCTCCAGCGCCCGACGTGTCTGGCCATTCGTCTGCATGCAGCCGAGCACATAGTCGACAACCGTCACCGTCGGATAATCTGAGGCGGCGCCGGCCGGATTGGCGAAGGCCAGGGCCGACGTGAGCAACAGCGGCAAGCTCGAAAAGCCGACATATCTGATCATGGGGAACCTCCGATTGGCCCGGAACGTGACAGATCGAGCCCAATGGATCGAGACGGATCACCGCACCAGTTGGCCTCCTGTCGCCACGCCCGTCAAGTTCTCATGCAGGCCATATAGTACCAAAGGACAGGGCCGTCCCGGCCGGCAAAAGGCCTCCCCGACAGCACGAACATCGGCTCCGAATCCTGGTGCTGAGCTTGATTTCAGGTCTCCTCCACTATCGGCACCCGAAGCTACGCGCGCATACTTAAAATCATACGATCCAGCGAATATTCCCAAATAAAAATCAATACATTTTGCCCAAAAAATACGTAAAATTTAACCACTTATATAAATCGCGCTTCATCCACAGTCGATCAATAGCTTTCAGTCCGGATTTTTTCATATCTATTTCTCTATATTGCAGTGCAACATAGATGGAAGTGATTTTTCTTGCCTTCCTTCTGGGGATGACATAGCTTCATCCTGTTTCCGGCTTCAAGGGCGTCACCGTCAATTAGGGAGCGGCGACAGTCTTTCGTAGGCCAGGTGGGATGGGCAGTAACGGTGCCCTCTGCTCATTCGGCTTAGGTCGTGACACGCTGCCGGAAATACTTCCCCCACATGAATCGCTTGGGCAAGCCCTGGTGGGCTCAACGGACGATTCGTCATTGTGCACCCTGGGAGGACTTTGATGCGTGTATTAGCGAAAACTGCCTACCTACTAACGACCGCGGCGCTCATGTCGTTCGGCGCGGTCCACATGACGTCGGCCAATGAAGAACTGATGAAAATGGCCGAGAATCCCAAGGACTGGGTGATGCAGACGGGTGACTACGCCAACACCCGCTTTTCCAAGCTCAACCAGATTACCAAGGACAATGTGAAGAACCTGCAGGTCAAGTGGACCTTCTCCACTGGCGTGCTGCGCGGCCATGAAGGCGGGCCGCTGGTCATCGGCGATGTGATGTATGTCCACGCGCCGTTCCCGAACACCGTCTATGCTCTCGATCTCAAGGATGACGGAAAGATCCTCTGGAAATACGAGCCCAAGCAAGACCCGAATGTTATTGGCATCATGTGCTGCGACACGGTCAACCGTGGCGTCGCCTATGGTGACGGCAAGATCATCCTCAACCAGGCCGACACCACCGTCGTGGCGCTCGATGCCAAGTCCGGCAAAGTCGTCTGGACGGTCAAGAACGGCGATCAGATCGACGGCGGAAAGGGCGAATCCGGCACGTCGGCGCCTGTGGTCGTCAAGGACAAGGTTATCGTCGGCATCTCTGGCGCCGAATATGGTGTTCGCGGCCACCTCTCGGCCTACAATCTTTCGGATGGCAAGCTTGCCTGGCGGGCCTATTCGACGGGACCCGATGCAGAAACCCTGATCGATCCCGAAAAGACCACCCATCTCGGCAAACCAGTCGGCGCGGACTCGGGCACGAACACCTGGGAAGGCGAGCAGTGGAAGACCGGTGGCGGCACGACTTGGGGATGGTACGCCTATGATCCCAAGCTTAACCTGATCTACTACGGCACCGGCAATCCATCGACCTGGAACCCGGTCCAGAGGCCAGGCGACAATCGCTGGTCGATGACGATCATGGCTCGCGATGCGGATACCGGGATGGCCAAGTGGCTCTACCAGATGACCCCGCATGACGAGTGGGATTATGACGGCGTCAACGAGATGATCCTTGTCGACGGCATGGACATCAAGGGCGCCAAGCGCGATGTGCTGGTGCACTTCGACCGCAATGGCTTTGCCTACACCATGGATCGCGCCAATGGCGAGCTTCTCGTCGCCAAGAAATACGATCCGGCAGTGAACTGGGCGACGGAAGTCAACATGGACCCCAGCAGCGACCAGTACGGCCGCCCGCAGGTGGTCGCCAAATATTCGACCCAGCAGAACGGCGAAGACACCAACTCGACGGGCATCTGCCCGGCCGCGCTTGGAACCAAGGACCAGCAGCCGGCGACCTATTCGCCGAAGACCGGTCTGTTCTACGTGCCGACAAACCATGTCTGCATGGACTATGAGCCCTACAAGGTGAGCTACACCGCCGGTCAGCCTTACGTGGGCGCCACCGTGTCGATGTATCCTCCCCCCGGAGCCGACCACATGGGCAACTTCATTGCCTGGGATGCTGCCAAGGGCGAGATCGTCTGGTCCAAGCCCGAGAAGTTCTCGGTCTGGTCGGGCGCGCTGGCGACTGACGGCGACGTCGTCTTCTACGGCACGCTCGAGGGCTACATCAAGGCAGTCGATCATGACGGCAATGAACTCTACAAGTTCAAGACCCCGTCCGGCATCATCGGCAACATCACGGCCTACGAGCATGGCGGCAAGCAATACATCGCCGTTCTGTCCGGCGTCGGTGGATGGGCTGGTATCGGTCTGGCAGGTGGACTGCTTTCGCCCGAAAACGCCGCTGCCTGGCATGGCGCCGTCGATCAGGGCCGTGCGCAAGGCGACGAGGCTGCGGTCGTTGGGACTGCTGGTCTGGGCGCGGTCGGTGGCTACGCAGCACTTGCCGACTACACGACGCTGGGTGGCCAGCTCACCGTCTTCGGCCTCCCGGACTGATATACGGGAGCACGCCTCGGGCTTGTGAGAAGACCAAGGCTTGAAAAGCGAGAGCCCGGATCACCGGGAAGCCAGGACCGGGCTCTCAATTTCGCCGCGCACCCACATCGATCCATGCCGCTTCACGACAGCAAGACCGTGTGCAGGCGAAATCAAGAAATGAAGGAAGAGACTGAATGTCCGTTCGCATTGTAATTTCCGCTCTCGCCCTGGCGCTGCCTCTGGCAAGTTCAAGCCTCGCGCAAGCCCAGGACAGCGCTGAAAAAGCCAAGGCCGTGACGGAAGAAGGCGGCAAGCATTTCGACGCGGAGGGAAATCCGACCTTCAAGATCGAAAACGGAGCCGTCGACTGGTACACGTTCAGCGGTTACCGCCGGTATCACTCCGATTGCCATGTCTGTCACGGACCGGACGGCACCGGTTCGAGCTATGCGCCGGCCCTGCTCAACAGCCTGAAAACAATGGATTACGCGACCTTCATCTCGATCGTCGCCGAGGGCCGCAAGAATGTCGGCGGCGGCAAGGAAAATGTCATGCCTGCCTTTGGCGAAAACAAGAACGTCTATTGCTACATGGATGATCTCTACGTCTATCTGCGTGCCCGCGCCGACGGTGCGGCGCCGCGCGGCAGGCCGCCGAAGAAAGCAGACAAGCCACAGGCAGCGAAGGATGCCGAAGCATCCTGCATGGGTGGATGATATGATTGGCCGTGACGCGTTGAAGCTGTGTTTTGTCCTGCCGATGCTCGGCGCACTCGCCTTGCTGCCTGCGAACGCCCAGGCGCAGGACGCCGGCCTTGGTGCCGCGGGCGAACTGGTCGACCCAGACATTCTGCGAGTCTGCGCCGATCCTTCGAACATGCCGTTCACCGACGAGAGCGGCGAAGGCTTCGAAAACCGGCTGGCCGACCTGGTTGCCGCGAAAACCGGCCGAAAGTCCGTCGCCTATACATGGTTTCCTCTTGTCGCCGGCTTCGTGCGCAACACGCTGGCCGCCAACCGATGCGACATCATCATGGGCTATGCCCAGGGCGATGAACTGGTGCAGAACACCAACGCCTACTATCGCTCGTCCTATGTGCTGGTGCACCCGAAGGGCAACGACATGGAAGGCGTCGAAACCATCGAGGATCCGAAACTCACCGGCAAGAGGATCGGCGTCGTCGAAAGCACACCACCGACGGCCAACATGGCCGCCAACAAGCTCATGCGAACGGCAAAGATCTATCCGCTGGCGGTGGATACCCGCCTCACCCCTTCCATGGGGGAAGTCATGATCAAGGACATGCTCGCCGGCAAGATCGATGCGGCGGTCATGTGGGGACCGATGGCAGGCTACTACGCCAAGCAACTCGGCGCCGATCTCACGATCGTTCCGCTGGTGAAGGAAAAGACCGGCTCGCGCATGTCATACCGCATCACCATGGGCGTGCGTCCATCCGACCAGGAATGGAAGCGGACGCTCAACCGGGTGATCAGGGAAAACCAGGCGGAGATCACCAGGATCCTGCTGGACTTTGATGTGCCGCTGATCGACGAACACGATAATCCGATCACGCAATGACGAGAAACGCATGAAGGGAAAGGAGACGATTTTGCTGGTTGCCGCGAGCCTTCTCGGTCTGACCGAACCGATGTGGGCCGGCGATATCGCCGAGCCCGGCGGCTACCGGATGGACGACTATCGGGCGCCGGTGCCGCAGACGCTGCAGGGCGCGAAGGTCGTGACGACGGCGGAGGCGGAGGCGCTGTGGCGGGAGAAGAAGGCGGTGTTCTTCGACGTCATGCCGAACACGCCCAGGCCGGCTAATTTGCCGGCGGGAACGATTTGGAGAGCCAAGATCAGAAAGGACATCCCAGGCAGCACCTGGCTGGCCAATGTCGGTTACGGTGCTATCTCCGAGGAGACCGCCAACTATTTTCGCCAAGGCCTCGCGGCCGAAGCCGGTCCCGACAAGTCGCGTGCCATTCTGTTCTATTGCATGACGAATTGCTGGATGTCGTGGAATGCCGCGAAACGGGCCATCGAATGGGGCTACAGTTCGGTGATCTGGTATCCGCCCGGCGCCGATGGATGGGAACGTGCCAACCTTCCGCTGGAGGAAAGGAAGCCTTATGTGATTAGCAATTGAGCATGAGCATTGTTATTTTCAATCGTGTTGTTTTTCGACTTTTCAGGACCTGCCGTTTCATTTGTCCATTTTGAGAGCTGATGGACGAGCCATTGCAATGGTGCCCAGCAATGGTTGACCGAGAAAAGGATCGGCCCCTTCGGGCTGGTAGAAGAGGAGATATGCCATGAAGAAGAGCTGGACAAAACCGACCATGTGCCAAGTTGCTGCGGGCTTCGAGATTGCGCGGTATCTGCCTGCTCAAATTACACCCAACAAGTCGGCCGCAGAGGTGCGTGCCCCCGGCAACGGGGACACGCACTACCATTTCGCGCGAGGTCTTCGTGAAAGGCTTTGATGCGTTCAATGCGGGCGCGAAGCCATTCGCGGTCGAAAATTTGCTGTTGGTTGAACAAGCCGCAGAGCGGGCATTGCAATGCGCTTGAAGATCATCGGCTCGGCGGCAGGCGGCGGCTTCCCGCAGTGGAATTGCAACTATCGCCTGAGCCGCGCGGCTCGCACCGGGATGGCTGGCGTGCATTCGCGAACCCAATCAAGCATCGCCGCCTCAGTGGATGGGGCCGGCTGGGTTCTCTTCAACGCCTCGCCCGATATCCGCCAGCAGATTGCGCAAACGCCTGAATTGCAGCCGGCGCAGGATGCGCCGTTGCGTTCGACACCCATCCGCGCGGTGGTGCTGACCAATGCCGATGTCGATCATGTCGCCGGCCTGCTCAGCCTGCGTGAGCGGCAGCCCTTCGCCATCTACGCAACGACACAGGTGCTGGCGACGCTGGAGGCGAATTCGATCTTCAATGTCCTCGATCCGGCGCTCGTGCCGCGACGCACCTTGCCGCCGGCGGAAGAACTGGCGATCTGCGACGCAGACGGCCACGACACCGGCGTGACTGTCGAGAGTTTTCCCGTGCCCGGCAAGATAGCCCTCTATCTCGAGGAAAGAAGCCGGCCGGAAGCCAATTTCAGTTCCGACGCCGGCGACACGATCGGCGTCCGTATCGGCGGTGCCGGCAGTCGCGGCTGCGTCTTCTATATCCCGGGTTGCGCGCGCATCGATGCGGCCCTGCGCAAGCGCCTGGCCGATGCCGCCTGCGTCCTGTTCGATGGCACGGTCTACACCGACGACGAGATGATCGCCGCCGGCGTCGGCCAAAAGACCGGTGCGCGCATGGGGCATCTGGCCATGTCGGGAGACGATGGGTCGATCGCCGGCCTGGCCGATGTGGGGATCGGCCGCCGTGTCTTCGTCCACATCAACAACACCAATCCGGTTCTGGACGAGAATTCGGCCGAGCACGCAGCGGTCAAAGCGGCTGGGTGGGAAGTCGCCCGCGATGGGATGGAGATGGAATTTTGAGTGATTTCCACGACGCGGCCAGGGGCGGCCTGTCCTTCAGCGAGCTGGAAGCCGTGCTGCGGCAGGTCGGCGCCGAGCGCTATCACAACCGCCATCCTTTCCACCACAGGATGACCAGCGGTGCGCTGTCGAGGACCGAGATGCAGGCCTGGGCGCTGAACCGCTATTGCTACCAGGCCGTCATCCCGCGCAAGGACGCCATGATCCTCGCACATGCGCAGGATCCGGCGTTTCGCGCCGCCTGGCGCAAACGCATCGAGGACCATGATGGCGAGGACGGCTGGAGCGGCGGCATCGCGCGCTGGCTGCATCTGGCGACCTCGCTCGGCCTCGATGCCGATGACGTGAAGAGCGAAAGGCTGGCGCTGCCGGCGACACGTTTCGCGGTCGGCGCCTACCTCGCCTTTTGCACGAACCGGACGCTGTTCGAGGCGGTCGCATCGTCGCTGACCGAGATGTTCTCGCCGCTCATCATCGGCGAACGGGTCCCGGCGATGCTGGCCAAATATGATTACATCACCGAGGATACGCTGGCCTATTTCAGCCGACGGCCCGAACAGGCCTCGCGCGACGCCGACTTCGCCCTCGCTTACGTGCTCGGCCATGCCGACACGGCGGAACGCCAGCAGCAGGCGATCGATGCGCTGGTGTTCAAATGCGATATACTGTGGGCCATGCTCGACGCGCTTCAACACGCCTATGGCGAGCCGGGAAACATCCCGCCCGGCGCCTTCCGTCCGGAGCCAGCCCAATGATGGCGCTGCGCGAAAGAGCTTTGGTGTCGTCGGGATCGGTGCCGTCGCTGCCGAAGCACGTGCGCATACAGTACGATCCCGTGCGGCAGGCGTTCGCTGTGCTTTCGCCGGAAAAGGTGTTTTGGCCGAACGACATCAGCCTCGATATATTGCGCCGCTGCGATGGACGGTCCACGGTCGGCCACATCATCGCCGAGCTTGCCGCGGATTATGACGCCGAACAGGAGGCGGTGGCGGCCGACGTCGTCGCCTTCCTGCAAGAATGGTCGGACAAGCTGCTGGTAAAACTATGAGCGAGCCCCTTCTCCCTCCGATCGGCATGCTGGCGGAACTGACGCATCGCTGCCCGCTGCAATGCCCGTATTGCTCCAATCCGCTCGAATTGCTGAAAGCCAATCGCGAACTCGATACACAGACCTGGCTCGACTTGTTCTCGCAGGCCGCCGATCTCGGCGTTCTCCAGGTGCATCTGTCGGGCGGCGAACCGACGCTGCGCCGTGACCTCGAGCAATTGATCGCCGGGCTTTCGGCGCGCGGCGTCTACACCAACCTGATCACCGCCGGCGTCGGCATTGCCGAGGGCCGCATCGAGGCATTTGCCGAAGCCGGGCTCGACCATCTGCAGCTGAGTTTTCAAGGCGCACGGCCGGCGACCACCGACCGCATCGGCAATCACAAAGGCGGCCACGAAAAGAAGCTGGAGACGGCACGCCGCGCCCGCGCGGCCGGCCTGCCGCTTACCATCAACGCGCCGATCCATCGCCACAACATCGAGGAGGTGCCGGAATTCATCGACCTGGCGCTTTCGCTCGGCGCGGAGCGGCTTGAGATCGCCAACGTGCAGTATGCCGGCTGGGCGCTGACTAATCGCGATCAACTGATGCCCGAGCGTGCTGCGGTCGACCGTCAGGCAGAGATCGTCGCGGCGGCGCGCGAACGGCTCACCGGCATCATGAACATCGATTTCGTCACGCCGGATTATTTCGCCATCTATCCCAAGCCGTGCATGGGCGGCTGGGCGCGCGACGCCTTCATGGTGGCGCCGGACGGCACCGTGCTGCCATGCCATGCCGCACAGACCATCCCGTCGCTCAGTTTTGAGCGTTTCGGCCCGCGCAGCCTGGCCGAAATCTGGACCGATTCGCCGGCATTCAACGCCTTTCGCGGCACCGACTGGATGCAGGAGCCCTGTCGCAGTTGCGAACGGCGTGAGATCGACTGGGGCGGTTGCCGCTGCCAGGCGATGGCGATTGCCGGCGACGCCGCCGCGACGGACCCGGCTTGCGCGAAATCGCCGATCCATACGCGCATGGCCATGCTGATCGACGAAGCCCAGCGTGCTGCGGCAGTTCCTTCGAACGACGAACAATTCGTCTATCGGCGGATCGGCGTCGTTACCGAGCCCGCCTGACGCGCCTTCTTGTTTTTATGCATGTCGTTATCCCAAAACCGCTGCGCACCCTCGGGTCAGGGCCCGAGGCATGCTTTTGGGCGACATGCATTATTCCCCGGTCTCGCGCTCGCGCACTGCGTCGGCGAATGCCAGTGCGTCGCGATTGACGGCAATGTTGTGCACGCGAAAGATCGCAGCGCCCTTCAGCCGCAGGATGACGCTTGTTGCCGCTGTGCCGACGTCTCGCGCCTCGTCACTTCCGCCGACCAGGTGACGGGCAAGGCGCTTGCGTGACGTGCCGACGAGCAATGGAAAACCGAGCGCGCGCAATTCACCGAAGCGAGCCATGAGCTCGAGGTTTTCCTCGCCGTCCTTGGCGAAAGCGAAGCCGGGATCGAGCACGATCCGCTTGTCCGGGATGCCGGCGTCGCGCGCGATCTCCAGCGATCTGTTCAGGAACAGGAACTGGTCGGCGATCACATCCGCCAGTTTTTCGCGGCCGCGCCCGGTGTGCATGATGACGAGGCCGGCGCCGGTTTCCGCCGCAACCTGCGCGATGTCGGGTTCGCGCTGCAGGCCATGCACGTCGTTGACGATATGCGCGCCCGCGGCGACCGCCAGCCGCGCCGTCTCGGCCCTGTAGGTGTCGACCGAAACCAGGCTGCCGCCGTCGGACGACAGCGCCTCGATGACCGGCAGGATGCGCGCTTGTTCCTCGCGCGCCGAGACGGCGCAGGCGCCGGGCCGAGTGGATTCGCCGCCGACATCGATGATCGCCGCGCCCTCGCCGATCATGCGCCGCGCCTGCTGCAGCGCCCGCTCCGGCCGGTCGAATTCTCCGCCGTCGGAGAAACTGTCCGGCGTGACGTTCAAAATCCCCATCAGCAACGATTGCGCGCCAAGATCGAGATACCGTCCATGAGCAAGCTGCCAGCGCGTCATGCGTCAACCTTTTTCATCTCATTTCATATCAGATGCAATTCGCGACAAGATTGTCACTCACACGAACCCGGTTTCCCCATCTACCTATGCTCGCGAAACAAAAGGAGCGTAGCAATGACCAGGGAAACGATCAGCTTTACTTACACGACCTATATTGTCTCGACACCGGGAAAGGTGTTCGAGGCCATAACCAAACCGGACCTCGCACGGCGCTACTGGGGCCACGAGAACGTCTCCGACTGGAAGCCCGGCTCGAGCTGGCAGCACATCCGCGCCAATGACGAACGGATCGTCGAACTCGTCGGCAAGGTCGTCGAGGTGTCGCCGCCGACCCGTCTCGTCATCACTTGGGCAAACGCTTCGCAGGCGTCCGATCCGGCGAGCTACAGCCGGGTGACCTTCGAGCTCGAGGAATACGAGGCCATGGTCCGGCTGACCGTCAGCCATGACGACCTCGAAGCCGGCAGCGGCATGGCGAACGGCATCAAAAAGGGTTGGCCAATCGTCCTCTCCAGCCTGAAATCCTTCCTCGAAACCGATCAGGCGATCGATGTCTTCGCCAGGCCGCGCGCGTCCGAACGGGCGGCCTGAGCAGAACAAGGACCGAGCAGATGAGCACTCTCTACACCGGCGGATGCGCGTGCGGCGCGGTGCGCTACGAGGCCAAGGCAGGCCCGATCTTCGAGAACCACTGCCAATGCCGCGACTGCCAGAAAAGAAGCGGCACCGGTCACGGATCTTACCTGACGTTTCCGTCGCGGGCGGACGTGACGATCACCGGTGTGACGACGGACTGGCGTGTCGCGGCGGACAACGGAAATGTCAAAATCCATTCCTTCTGCCCGGTCTGCGGAACGCCGACTCACCTGACATACACTGCCATGCCGGACGTGATCTCGGTCCATGCCGCAAGCCTCGACGATCCGGGCCGGTTCAATCCGACCGTGGTGACGTACGGTATCCGGGCCCTCCCCTGGGACAAGATGGAAACCGGGCTGACGACGTTCGAGAAAATGCCATCAGGTTGACGGCCCGGCGGGAGGGCGGACGCGCACTATTGTTCAGGAGGCGGATCTGCGCCCCTGCGACATTCAGCGGTTGCCGTACTCGTCATGGCGGCGCCACCACTCCTGGGGGAACTCGAGCCCGTTCTCGTTCCTTCCCCACGGAGCCAGGTCGAGGAAACGGTAGACCCCCATAAACGCCTCGGTGCCACGGGCGTAGGTCGAGTAGGTGTGGTAGACGGCACCGTCCTGGAGCGCGAAGACGCTCATTCCCTCCTTCTGCGGCTCGGCCCTGTCGACACGCTGATAGTTGTAGTCGGCGCCGTCTCTCTGCTGCTCTTCGGTGAAGGCGGCGCCGAGGTCGTATTTGAAATCGCTCCCGAGCGACGAAACCCACGGGAAGCGCCAGCCCATTTGCCGCTTGTAGTCCTGGATCTCCTGCAACGGGGCGATCGATTCGCAAACGAGGGTAATGTCGCGGCCGTTCAAGTGCGGGATGACGCAGTCGAAGTGATCGGCGATCAACGAGCATCCGGTGCATCCCTGGCGCTCATCGGTGAGCCGGTATCCGTAGCCGAACATGAAATGATAGACGAAGAGTTGCGAGCGCCCCTGGAAGAGGTCGGCGAGCGAGGCGCTGCCCTCCTCGGTCTCAAACAGATACTCCTTGTCGATCCGAACCCAGGGCAGCTCCTGTCGCTGTCGCGCCAGCTCGTCGCTCTGCCGCATGAGCCTTTTCTCCGCCTCGAGCAGTGCGAGCCGCGCTCCGAGCCATTCCTCGCGTGTTCCGGTCTTGTGTTTCGTCATCGCTGCTGTCTCCTTCCTCGGGGATCTTCCTTTCCGTTTCTCGAAACAACTTGTTGCGTCAGGCGTTAAACTCAATGCCGGAGGCGAAACATGGCAGCTGGATGTGGCGGTTTCCGATGCACTGCCTGATCCCTGCCCGCTTGTTGCGGCGCCCGTTGCCGGCGCGGGCGCCTCGTCGAACCATTTGCGTCGTTTGGAGGGCAGCATGAAATCGCCGACAGTGAGGGTTATGGCCGCGGCCGACGAAGATCCAGCCGTCGGAACAATCGTGCTGGCGTTTGCAGCCGATCCCATGGCGCGATGGACCTGGCCGCATGCACACCAGTTCCTTGCGGCCATGCCGCGACTGGTCCGCGCGTTCGGGGCCAGGGCATTCTCAAACGGAAGCGGCTTTTGCACCGATGGCTATGTCGGGACGGCGCTGTGGCTGTCGCCCGGTGTGCATCCCGACGAGGAAGGGCTTGGTGCGGTTATCGAGAGCACGGTTGCGCCCTCCCTTGCCCCTGAAGTCGCCGCTGTATTCGAGCAAATGGCCAAGTACCACCCGACTGAACCGCATTGGTACTTGCCCGTGATCGGCGTCGACCCGGCGCATCAGGGCGAAGGTCTCGGCGACGCCTTGATGGCATACGCGCTCGCGCAGTGCGATCGCGATCACGCGCCCGCCTATCTGGAATCCTCGAACCCGCGCAACATTCCGTTCTACCGGCGCCACGGCTTCGAACCGCTCGGCGCCATCCAGGTCGGGTCATCGCCGACGCAAGTCCCGATGCTGCGGCGACCGCGTTGAGCCAGGTAGAGCAGACGAGCGAAGCGTCAGCCGCCATCCCGTGGTGTCGGCGCAAAGGTATTTCGGTGAAGGGTATTTCGGTGACAGTGGACTTTTTGCCGTGCTCGGCCCGCCACGCCATCTGACAGAGGCGGAATTGGGAGAGGC
The DNA here is from genome assembly GCF_055811595.1 of Mesorhizobium sp. WSM4814. Taxonomy (NCBI): domain Bacteria; kingdom Pseudomonadati; phylum Pseudomonadota; class Alphaproteobacteria; order Hyphomicrobiales; family Phyllobacteriaceae; genus Mesorhizobium; species Mesorhizobium sp. WSM4814. Next base: position 214,511 of record NZ_JBVVQT010000007.1, on the reverse strand, counting down.
CCGGCAACGCATTGAACCGCTCGTCCGGGCCGCCCAATCGAGCTTGGACCGGCTCTATCTTGCGGTGGGCGATCTCGGATGCTGCGTCCTGCTCGCCGATCGTGACGGCGTGCCGGTCGAACGGCGCGGTGCGCCTGTGGATGACGAGGCTTTTCATTCCTGGGATGGCTTCGGCTTCTCACCAGTCTGCCTGTTGCGGTCTGTCTGCTGGGCAACGCTGTCCGCCTGCACTTCCGTCTCGTAGGGCGAAGGCTGACCGCCACCGACGTCGCCCGCATCGGCGACACGCCCGTCTGGTTCTTCCGACGTTTTTTCTTTCGCTTCGCGCTGGGGTGTCGTCTCGGAACTCTTCCATACCTCTTCCGGGTCAGTCGGATCATCGGCGTCGGGACGAGCTTTTTGTCGTTCATGTCTCGAGTCAACGCCCGTGGTTTTAGAGATGTTGGGAGAATCGTCCTTGCGATTCCGTTTCTGGTCTCTTTGCATGATTTGGCTCCTTATCTCGCCGAAGGCCAACGAACGCAGGGAGCCGTTGTTCCTCGATGCGATCAGGATGCTAAACGGCAGCGATCCACTCAGGACGAGCCCCAAAACCGTTCACCGAGACAATTCGCCTGCGCCCCGCCCAAGATCATCAGACTAATGCGCTGGCCGGGGATGGAAGCCTGGACGCGCAGCGCATTGGAATTCGCCGGTCGTCTCCGCATGGCCAGCTACGGCCGGAACAGCCGTTTCAATACGAGATGGACCGGCAAGTAGGCGACCAGGGGCAAAAGCACCATGTACAGGCCGAGATACATGCGTGGCGGCAAAATCCTCTGCGGCTCCGGACCAGGCCCGTGCACCCAGTTGATGTTCTCGTCGGGCCGGGTGAACCAGTAACTTGCAACCGGTACCACCCAGGCGAGAGCGGTCTGCGCTTTGAACGCGCGGCGGTCGTAGCCTTGCCGGATCAGCATAAAAATAATGATGACCGGCATGAACAAATGAAAGCCGGACAGCGTCCTCGCATATGCGGGCTCCCTTGGATCGAACATGTAGGCAGCGAGCCCGGTCAGCTTGCCGCCGGTCACGAAGTCCGCCAACCAGGCGAACTCGAGCGGCAGAACGCCGACTGCCATCATCGAATAGAGGAGTCGGCTGCCGGTCCACAACGCGATCAGCACGGCAAAGAGCGCAATATCGGAGAACCACAGGAAATTGCCGGGGCCGTATCGCAACCAGTATACCGGCGTGAGCACGGCGACAAAAAGCGAATAGGGCAGAGTGATCCAGAGCGGGTATTTGGGGATCGGGGCTTTACTGCGCTGCTTTGCCGCCATGGCCGGCCCTTTCGCGGACTGGCGCGGCGGCAAACGCCAATCGTAGGCGCAAGGACTGCTCTCGCAGCCATCAATGGCTTCGCCGCCTGGACTCAATCAGCTTTATCGATCCTGGATCCTTTATGCTTGCGAGGGTCTCGAAACCGTCTGAGGTGAACGCGCGCATCTCGGGGATAAATGTTTGCAGCCTCATAGCGTTCCATCGCCGCCGCTTCAGCCGCCCGTCGGGCTAAATGTCGGGTGTTCAGTGGGAAGCTCTGGATCTCACTGAGGCTCTGGCCGGCGTTTCGGTAACCGGAGGACATGATGAAGGCGGATACGGTACGGTCGAGTTGATGTGGGGCGTCCTGGCATCGACTTCAACGGCATCGTGGGCGGCAATATAGGCCCCGGCGAACGATCGGTTCTACCCTCATCGGCCACAGCTCGACTGTCGTTCCGCCTGGTTGGTGGTCAGCGACCGGAACATATCCGCGCCTTGTTTCGAAACTTCGTCGAGGCTCGCCTTCCTGCCGGCTGTCAGGTTGTGTTCGAGGGGGCCGGCGGGCATCAGCTTGTCATCGGGTGACGTGCTTGTGCTCCGTTGACCACGCATGTGATATAAAACACCGTGGCGCCGTTTTTGCGGTGCAATGGGAAGCTATCGTCGGCAATGAAGATCAGCGATTGCGATGAAATTGCCACCTGGCTCGCGGAGGCTGGGCTGCTTGGCATCCGCAGCGAGGAATCGCTTGTACAGGCCTTCTGCGAGCGTTGCGTCGAAGCAGGGCTGCCGCTGGGCAAGGCGTTTGTGATGATCGACACGCTGCACCCGATGCACGAGGCACGCGCCTTCTTCTGGGACGAGGACGAGTCGATCAGCTTCCGCGAAGAAGAATACCCGTCGAGCCGTGAGGGCAAGGGAGCGGAGTTGTGGAAGCGCAGCCCGTTTCTGGAGATGCTGCGGCGGCGTGAATTGACCCTACGTTGCCGGCTCGAAGCAGGCGAAACGCGCGGCTTTCCGGCGATCGAGGAGCTGCGCGATGCCGGCCAGACGGACTATCTTGCGATCGTCTATCGTATCCGGCAGGCGATGAGGGTAGAGGATGTCGATGCATTCTACGCCCGCTGGACCACAGCGCGGCCGGGCGGATTCTCCGAGGAGGAAGTCGGCGTTCTTTCCCGGCTTACACCGCTTCTGGGATTGGCGGTTCGGTCGGCTGCGCAAACAAGGCTCACCAAAACGCTGGTCGAGGCGTATCTCGGCCGGGGCCCCGGTCGCCAGGTGCTGAGCGGCGGCATCCGCCACGGCTCGGTGAAGAGGATCAACGCCGTACTCTGGTTCTCCGACATTACCGGCTATACGAACCTGTCCGAGTCGGTTCAAAACGATCAACTCGTGCCGTTGATTAATGACTACGCCGAAGCGGTCATCGGCGCAGTGAAGGCCGCCGGCGGCGATGTGCTGAAACTGATCGGAGATGGAGTCCTGGCCATCTTCACCAGTTCGCGGCCCGAATATTCCTGTCGCGCCGCGGTGGAGGCAGAACGCGACATGCGCACACGGCTGCTGCAGCTTGCCAAACGCCGCAAAAACGATGGCCTTTCTGTCGCCGACATTCACTTGGGCCTGCATGCCGGCAGGGTCTTCTACGGCAATATCGGCACTCCGGACCGTCTCGACTTCACCGTTGTCGGCCAACCGGTCAATGAGGTCAGCCGGATCAGCTCCATGTGCGAGTCGGCCGGTCGCAATATGCTTTGCTCATCGGAATTCGCCGAGCTGCTACTCGGCGAGGAGCGCAAAAAGCTCGTTTCAGTCGGCCGGTTCGCGTTGCGTGGCGTCGGACGCGCGCGGGAGCTCTTTACCCTTGATCCCAGCCTGAGCCTGGAACGCTCGCAGCCTTTGCCTGGCCTGCGGCGACGGCAGCGGCGGGGCTAGTAGGAGGAAGGTGGACAAGCATGAATTCCCGGAACTCCGGAACTTCAGATCAAGTAGTCTCTCATGTTCCAACCCGCGGATGAGACTCTGATCAACCGTCGTCTCTGAGTGTGAAAGCGCGCCGAAAATTAACCCCGGGGCACCGGAACGCTTAAATGTCTGATGCAGCGGCCCTTTCCGGGATATTCGAAGGGTCACGATAGGCGCCTTCTGAGACCCCAGCTCGAGGCCGGCACCGAGCTCTACAACCCGCCGCGCCACCATTGGCTGGTCCGCCCCCTGTGGCACGACGAGTGTCGGCACCCCGGTCCGCATCGCCTCGTTGACACTGTTCATGCCGCCGTGGGTCACGAAGAGCGCCGCCCGGTCCAGCACCTGGAGCTGCGGCACGGATCGGCGGGCCAGCACGTTGGCTGGCAGCGGACCCAGGTCTGCCGGTTCCGTGGACCCGGTCGAGACGACAACGGTGCCGCCCAGCGGTGCCAGCGCGGTCGCGAAGGTCTGCAGCAGGGCGGGCCGCGCATCGAACACCGTGCCCAGCGACGCGTACAGCACGGGGTCCTCGAGCCGGACGGCGTCGAACCCCGGATCGGTCAGGCGGGAACCGGCACGGTACGTGCCCGTTCGATGAAGCCACTGAATTCCACCATGAAGGTCTTCAGGAATTCGGCTGTGGATTCGCGCGACACTTCGCCATCATCGCTGATAAGGTCCGGCGTGAACTGGATGTAAGCCTCCGGCGCGTTCATCTGCGGCGAATCGCAGAAGCCGAGGACAGTGCGCAAGTGCTGCTGGCCGACGGCGGTGCCAATCAAACCGGGAGACGTTCCTATCACCGCCGATGGCTTCCTCGTGAACGCATTCTGCCCGTACGGCCGGCTAGCCCAATCTATCGCGTTCTTCAACGCGCCGGGTATCGAACGATTGTACTCTGGCGTAACGAAAAGGACGGCGTCGGTATCAGCTATGGCACTCTTGAAGCGATTTGCGACCTCTGGGTAATTGGAGTCATAATCGTAGCTGTAGAGCGGCAGATCCCGGATGGGGATTTCCCTGAGCCTCAAATTCGAAGGAGCGAGTTTGACGAGCGCGAGCGCAAGCCGTCGGTTGATAGATTGAGACGCGAGGCTACCAATAACGTAGCCGACCTCAAATTTAGCCATTTAATGATCCTTTTCAGTTCTCAACTCAGCCACGCCCGCTTCTGCGCGGCCATAAGGCTATCAATTGCGGGCTCACGAGTTCAGCCCGTTTAATCGGGTCGCCGCTAACGGCTCCGCAGCGCGTAGCGCGCCGGAACCAACTCGTCAGGCTCCGGCCTACCGGGGTGTGAGGTGTTGTCCAAAGCTCATGTTTGTCTCCTGCTGATCGCCTTACCCACGGCCGTATCGGCCACCTCCGCCGCTGGCCCCCGTGGGTTGGCATGCGCCTCCATGGATGGTCACCTAGTGTCTGCGGAGGAGATTGCGCCGCCTCGGTCCGCGCGACTATCGAACGGCAGTGTCGGTCAGGCGATGCGAAGGTCTATGGTAGACCCGTTGCGAGCATGGGGTGATCTCCCGCAAAACGTCAGAGGATGCCGCTTTGAGCAGCGAACAACGGCTGTGTCTCTTGCCTGTCGCCGGTACACCCAGCGCGGGGAGATTCTAAACCGCGGTATCGGTCATTCACAGCTTTGATGCAGTCGACTGAACGCGCGCCCTCAACATAGCGTTCTACGCGTGTCTTTGGTCGGCACGCTGGTCGAACGAGCAAATGACGAACCCGGGCATGTCGCGCACCGATAGACAGTCCATCACGTTTAATAATGGATCTACGCAAAGGCCTGACCCTTGGGATAGCTCTGCCTAGCCCATCCGAGCGGAGATATGACCCTCTAGCACATTTGAATCTTCGCAGCGCTGCAGCGATGCTTTCGTAAAGCGGTTCGCTTCCGCGACCCTTGCGAGATGACCCGGAGAACAAATGCCCAAGACTTGGCTCATTACAGGTAGCGTCAGTGGCATCGGCCGAAGCACGGCGGAACTCGTGCCTTCACGGGGAGACAACCTTGTGGCGACCGCCCGAAACGTCAGTCGCCTTTCGGAACTCAAGCAGCGCTATCCCGAAAACGTCGCTCTCGTTGAACTCGACGTCACCGATATGAAGGCCGTACAGAATGCCGTTGACACAGCGGTCCGGACGTTCGGTCGTCTTGACGTGCTGCTCAACAATGCCGGCTACGCTCATCTTGCTCCGTTTGAACAGACCTCCGAGGCTGACTTCAAAGCCGAGATCGACACCAATTTCTATGGTGTAGTGAACCTGACCCGCGCGGCGCTCCCGGTCATGCGGAGGCAGAAATCGGGACACATCATCAACATCTCGTCCAGCTCCGCTCGCTTCGGAAGTCCGGGGTCCACCGCTTATGCCGCCGCCAAATGGGCGGTCAGTGGTTTCACCGCATCACTGGCCAAGGAGGTTTTACCCTTCGGCGTCAAGACCATTGCCATCGAACCGGGCAGCATCCGCACCAACTGGACGCGGGTTGCCCGTGGCCACGCGCCGGCACTGCTCGACGAGTACGATCCGACAATAGGCGAGATCATGCGGATGACCGAGAATTATGCGGGAAACGAGCCCGGCGACCCTGGCAAGGTCGCCAATGTGATCTTCGACTTATCGCGTGAGGATAATCTGCCCGAGCAACTGATTCTGGGACGTGATGCCTTAGAGCGCATAGCACAGACGGATGCCGTCCGAGCCGCGGCCGCGCTCAAGTGGGACGAGGTCAGCCGATCGACGGATTATTGAATGGAGGGTGTAAGGGCCACACGTGCTCTCCCAGACGCCGGTAATTCCAGGACGCTGGCCAAGGCGCAACAGGTCCGACATCGCGGCGCGAAGTTGCGGCCCAGAAATTACGATCCTGACGCCAGACCAAGCGTTTGGCGCGCCTCGTTGACGGTGGCCACGCGCCGGCCAAACTTCTCGACTGAGGCCGCCGCGCGTTCGACAAGCTCGGCGTTGCTGCGCGCCAGGCGTTCCCTGGTGATCCTGATGTTGTCCTCAAGTCCGGTGCGCACTGCGTCTGCTGCGCGCGCCAACGCCCATTCCATGACGATCGTCTGGTTGCGTCCTATTCCGGCCGCTGTCCAGGTGGACTGTGGAAACAGGAGTTTCGCTTCCGTGAGGAGCACATCGAGCAATCTCTCCTGCGCAGGCAGTGCGTTTTGCACGCCCATGACAAACTGGATGTGCGGGCGCTCGCCGATAAGCCCACCGTCGGCCAGCCGCCTGGCAGTGTGAAGGTGCGACAGGTCGAAGATCTCGATCTCCGGCAGCACGCCGTTTGCCTTCATCGCGGCCGCGAGATCAGCGATCAGGGCAGGATGGTTCTCATAGACGATGGAGGGGAAGTTGACCGAACCGGTCGAGAGCGAGGCCATGTCCGGCTTCAGATAAAGTGCTGAGCCACGCGCGGCAGGATCACGACCGCGCCCGCCGGTCGAGAACTGGACGATCATTCCGGGGCAGTGCCTGCGCACCCCCGCCTGGACGGCTGCGAAGCGCGTTGGTTCAGACGATGAACTCTGATCGTCATTGCGCACGTGGATGTGCACCAGCGACGCACCTGCTTCAAAGGCTTCCTGGGTCGACTCGATCTGTTCGGCCACGCTGATTGGCACCGCAGGATTGTCTTCCTTGCGCGGCAGCGAGCCGGTGATCGCAACAGCGATGATGCAAGGTTCAGGCATGGCGATACACTATCCGTCGACCTGGTCGATGAGCCAGCGGATCGCGAGCGGATAGCCTTCGGCGCCAAGTCCCGCGATCACGCCGGTGGCGACCGTCGATACCAGCGACCGATGATAGATCTCCTCGCGGCGATGGATGTTCGAGATATGCAGTTCAACGATCGGGCCCGGAAACATCTTGAGCGCATCGAGCACCGGGATCGAAATAAAACTCAAACCCGCAGGATTGATCAGAATGCCCGCGCCGTCGTCGATCGCCTCATGCACCCAGTTGACGATTTCGCCCTCGATGTTCGATTGGTGAAAACGGATCGGATGGTCGCCGGCGGCGTCACGGCACATCGCCTCGATTTCTGCGAGCGTCGTCCTGCCATAGATCTCCGGCTCGCGCATGCCGAGCCGGTTGAGATTTGGGCCGTTGAGGACGAAGATTGGCTTGGTCATGGTCCTATCCTTGATAGCCCAGCAGGCGCGGCAGCCACAGCACCAGCGATGGGAAGAAGGTGATCAGCATCAGGGCGGCAATCATGGCGTAGAGAAACGGCATTACGTCGTGCACCAGGTCGCGCAGCGGCACCTCTGCGATGCGGGTCATGATGAACAGCAGCAACCCGTAGGGCGGGGTGACGAGCCCGAGCATGATGTTGACGACGACCATTACGCCGAAATGCACCATGTCGACACCGAGCGCCTGCGCCGTCGGAATCAGCACCGGCACGATTACCAGCAGGATGGTCGTCCCTTCCAGCACGCAGCCCAGGATCAGCAGCAGGATGTTGACCAGGATCAGGAAACCCATCGGCGAAAGATCCCAGGACTTCAGGATCACCGACAGGGACTGCGGAATGTTCTCGACCGTGACAACGTAGTTGAACACCAGGGCGCCGGCGATGAGCATGCCGATCGAGGCCGTGGTGCGGGCGCTGTTGAGAAGCGCATGGTAGAGTTGGCCCGGCGTCACGCTGCGATAGATCGCGACCGAGATGAGCAGCGCGTAGCCGGCGGCGACCGCCGCGGCCTCGGTCGGGGTCATCACGCCGCCCCTTATGCCGACCAGCAGGACGACCGGCAGCATCAGCGCCGGAAATGCGCGCAAGGTGATCCCCGGCAATTCCCTGAGCGGCACCGGCTTCTCGACCGGAAAGTTCTTCCGGCGCGCGTCGATGGCGACGATGATCATCTGCGACAGGGCGAGAAGAAGGCCCGGCACGATACCGGCAATGAACAGGTAGCCGATGGATGCGTCCGAGATCAGCGCGTAGATGACCAGAGGAATCGACGGAGGAATGATCGGGCCGACGACGGAGGTGACGGCTGTCAGCGCAGCGGCATAGCTCGCCGGGTACTTGCCATCCCTGGTCATGAGTTGCTGCATCATCTTGCCGGTGCCCGCGGCGTCGGCGATGGCCGAGCCGGACATGCCGGCGAAGATGATCGACTGCAGCACGTTGACTTGCGCCAGACCGCCGCGGAAACGGCCGACGACGGCGTTGCAGAATTGCAGCAGCCGGTCGGTCATGGTCCCGGCGTTCATCAACTCCGCGGCGAGAATGAACATCGGTACGGCAAGCAGAATGTAGCTTGTGTAGAGCCCGTTGAGGAGTTGCTCGGCCGACGTGCCCATGTCGAGCCCTGCAAGCCAGAGATAGAGGATCGACCCGGCGATCATCGAGTGACCGATCGGCAGGCCAAGCAGGGCCAGCGCTGTGATCGCAACGACTGACAGCGAAAAGGGACTCGCGAGATTCATACGCCGGAGCTCGCTTTCGTGGGGTCGAATTCCGCCGGTGCTTCGCCGCGCAGAGCACGCCACGCCAGCCACAGGTAACGGGCGATCACGGCGACCACGAAGACGAGATAGATCGAGAACAGCCAGTCGAAGCGTATCTTGAGGTAGGCGGTGCTCTCGACCTTCATGAAGGTCACGTAGCTGAAGACAGCCGGAAAGGACCAGCCATAGAGCGCGACGAGAGCGATTGCGAAGGCAAGCGTCATTACCCGCCTGATGTCCGGACCGACTGTGGCGTAGAGGAGATCAAAACGGATTTCCTCTTCTTCACGAACGACGAACGCTGCGCCGAACAGCACAACCCAGATCCAGAGTACGACGGTGAGCTCGTTGCTCCAGCCGGTCGGCCAGTTGAGAAGGTAGCGAAAAGCAACCTGCAGCAGAAACGCGGCGAACATGGCGCCGATGGCGATGGCGATCGCGTTCTCGGCGCGCCGGTAGAGCCAGCCGCCGACCTTTCTCAATCCCGGGTTCATGATGCCTCCCTGACGAGCGTCTGGCCAAACCGGCCAGCCGGTCGCAAGCGGACCGGCCGGCGCGTTCGTCGCGTCAAAGCGCGTTGATCTTGTCGACCATCCCGGCAGGCCATTCCTTGGCCAGGTCGGAGGCAAGATATTGCTCCTGCACATGCTTGCGGAATGCTGCGACATCGGGTTCGTAGATCTTCAGGCCCTTGCCCTTGAATGTTTCAACGAGTTCCTTCTCGCGCGTCAGGTGTTTCTCTGTCGAGAAGTCGATCGCCTTGTCCGCCGCGGCCTGGACCTTTGCCTGCTTCTCGGCCCCCATCTCGTCCCACACCTTTTTCGAGATACTGAGAAGGTCGAATCCGACAAGGTGCGAGGTCAATACGATCTGCGACATGACCTCGTAGAACTTCATGTTCTCGACGTTGGGCAACGGGTTGTCCTGCCCATCGATCGCGCCTGTCTGCAGGCCGGTATAGACCTCGGCGTAGGCCATTGGCGTCGGGTTCGCACCGAGCGCCTGGCCGAGGAATTGCCAGGCGTCGCCACCCGGCATGCGCAGCTTGATGCCGGCCATGTCGGCGGGAGTCTTGATTTCCTTGTCCGGTTTCAGGCCGACCTGACGCAGGCCGAAATAGGTAGGGCCGAGCACCTTCACGCCGAGCTGGTCCTCGGTCATCCTCTTCAGCTCCGCGCCGGCATCGCTGGCAAAGAACGCCTTAACGTGCGCAGCGTCACGGAACAGGTAGCCGGCGGTGACGATGGACCACGCTGGAATCTGCTTGGAGATGTCCTGCGGGGCAACGTTGCCCATCTCGAGGTTGCCGCGCTGGATGGCGACAAGTTCGGTGCCTTGCTTGAACAGGTTGCCGCCGTAATAACCCTCGAAGGCAAAGTCGTCCTTGATGGCTTCGGCGAACATCTTCATCATCTCGGCCCGGATGTCCTGTTCCGAGAACACGGCCGAGAAACGCAGCTTCGGCTTGTCCTGGGCGAAGGCGGGAATGGCGGTCGCGGCGGCGAGTGCGCCGGCGGCGACCATAAACAGGCGTCGGTTCATTTCAGCTTTCATGTCGGTTTCCTCCCTATGGTCTTCATATGGTTATAGGCGTCATTGCCTTATGCGGCGGCCTCGAAATGATCTGCCATGGCGCGGCGGTCGGCCTTGCGCCCGGTGAACAGCTCGAACGCGCGGACTGCCTGATGGATCGCCATGCCGATGCCCGGCAGCGTTCTGCAGCCGATCGTACGGGCTGCGACCAGCAACTCTGTTTCGGTCGGAAAGTAGATTATGTCGGCGACCCATTTTTCGGCTGTCAGAAGAGCCGTGTCGAACGGTGTTCCGGGGTATTTCGCCATGCCCACCGGGGTCGTGTTGACGATGCCGTTTGCCATGCGCACGGCTGCGGCCGGGTCCGGCCACGTCTCGACGCAACCGCCGAACAAGGCGCCCATGCGCGACGCAAGATCCGAGGCGCGACCGGGTTGGCTGTCGAGGACCAACAGCCGGCCAACGCCCATTTGCATCAGCGCGTTTGCGACTGCGGCGCCCGCTCCGCCGGCGCCGAACATTGCGACACAGCCCATCGATGCGCCTGTCATCGCTTCGCGAAAACTCTCCGCGAAACCCCAGCTGTCGGTGTTGTGGCCTTCCTTGCGTCCGCCAGCAAAGACGACCGTATTCACCGCGCCTATCACGCGCGCTTCCGGCGACAATGCATCGAGGACGGGAATGACAGCCTGTTTAAACGGATGCGTGATATTGAGGCCGTGAAAGCCTGCAATTTCCGCCGCCGCGATCAAGTCGCCGATCGCCGCGTCTGGCAATCCGAGCCTGTCGAAATCGAGCAAAAGGTACGAATAGCCGATGCCGAGGCGCCGGGCTTCACGCTCGTGCATGCCGGGAGTGCGCGAGGACTGAATACCGCGTCCGACGAGGCCAATCACGACCTTTTCGTTGTCGCCGCCGGCGGCGCCCTTGTGCTCGTCGGCAAGACGGCAAAGGAGGTCGACAAGGCTGTCGTCCATCTCGCGAAATTCCTCCCTGTGCGGGCCGCCTCCCAGCCCAAATGCGGCAATTCCCGGATCGCCCCTGGATCGCGCCCTTGTGTTCACGCCAAACGCGCCGATAAATGAGCCTGTCGCGATTTGCGAATAATGTACTAACTGGTTAGTTTAGTCAAATGCCGGCACGCCGGGGCGGGAACTCAACTGCATGGCCGTTATCAAGAAAGAACGAAAGCCGAAGCCGGACGCGAGCACGACGCGTATCCAGGACCCTGAGGGCACGCGCCGCAACATCCTGGAGATCGCCTCCAAGGAGTTTGCCCTGAACGGTTTGTCGGGCGCGCGCATAGACGAGATCGCGGCGCGCACACGCTTCAGCAAGCGCATGATCTACTACTATTTTGGCGACAAGGAAGGTCTCTACCTGCGCGCGCTCGAGAACGCGTATCGTCAGGTGCGCGAGGGCGAGGCTCAACTTGATATCGAAGGTCTGCCCCCCGTGGCGGCACTGACGCGCCTGGTGGAGTTCACGTTCGACCACCATCACCGACACGAGGAATTCATCCGCATGGTGATGATCGAGAACATCCATCACGGCCAATACCTCCAACAATCGGATGCGATCCGCGAACTGAACGTGACGGCGATCGACCACATCTCTCGCATCTATTCACGCGGTGTCGAAGACGGGGTCTTCCGGCCGGGACTCGACGCGATCGAACTCCATTGGCAAGTAAGCGCGCTGTGCTTCTTCAACGTTTCCAATCGCACCACCTTTTCGATGATCTTCGGACGCGACTTCGGCGCGCCGGCACAACTCGAGCGGCTCAAACGCAACAGCGTGGAGATGCTGTTGCGTTTTGTCGCGAAGGACGAAGCTCCCGCAGAACGCTGAGCGGCCGAAACTTGCGGTGCTGCCAGCGTTGCCTTAGTTATGTACGAACTGGTTCGTTCACGACAAGCCGGGGAGGAGGCGCGTTTGAAGACGTCGATCGCGACGGTGTCGATCGCCGGTGACCTGGCGGAGAAATTCGCGGCAATTTCCGCCGCGGGCTTCGACGGTGTCGAAATCTTCGAGAACGATTTCCTCGCCTTTGACGGCTCGCCGCGCGACGTCGGCCGAATGGCTGGTGACACAGGTCTGACCATAACGCTCTTCCAGCCGTTCAGGGATTTCGAGGGGTTGCCGGAGCCGCAGCGCAACCGCGCCCTCGATCGTGCCGAGCGCAAGTTCGACGTCATGCAGGAACTCGGCACTGATCTGATGCTGGTATGCTCGTCGGTGTCGCCCGTCTCGCTTGGCGGGATCGACCGGGCGGCCATGGACTTTCGCGAGCTTGGCGAGCGCGCCGCCAGGCGCGGTCTGCGCGTCGGCTACGAGGCATTGGCCTGGGGGCGTCACGTCAACGATCATCGCGATGCCTGGGAAATCGTGCGCAGGACCGACCATCCGAACGTCGGGCTGGTTCTCGATTCCTTCCACACGCTGGCCCGCAGGATTGAGCTCGGCTCGATCCGTTCGATACCCGCGGACAAGATCTTCATTGTCCAACTCGCCGACGCGCCGCTGATCGAAATGGATTTGCTCTATTGGAGCCGGCACTTTCGCAACATGCCAGGTGAAGGCGATCTGCCGGTGCGACAGTTCATGCAGGCGGTCGCGGCAACCGGCTATGACGGCTATCTGTCGCTCGAGATTTTCAACGACCAGTTCCGTGGCGGGTCGGCAAAGGCGATCTCCGTCGACGGACGGCGTTCGCTCGTATGGTTGATGGACCAGGTGCGGCGTGAAGAACCGGCACTTGAGATGGCCATCCCGCCAATGCCCGACCGCATCGGGGTTGCAGGGGTCGAGTTCATCGAGTTCGCGGCCGATCGCCAGGACGCCGGACGGCTTGGATCGCTGTTGCGCATGCTCGGCTTTGTCGAGGCCGGTCGGCACGTCTCGAAGGAGGTCACGCTCTACCGCCAGGGCGAGATCAATATCGTCATCAATACCGAGCGGCAGGGCTTTGCCCATTCTTCCTTTGTTGTCCATGGCACGTCGGCATACGCGATGGGCCTGAAGGTCGAGGACGCCGCCGCCACGGTGGCGCGCGCCGAGGCACTGGGCGCGGAGATCTTTCACCAGCGTGTCGGGCCCGGCGAGTTGTCGATCCCGGCGATCCGCGGCGTCGGCGGCGGACTGATCTACTTCCTCGATGCCAAGACCGACCTGGCGAAGGTCTGGGACATGGAGTTCACGCCGGTCACGTCGGCAAGTTCCGGCAATGGCGTCGGCCTCACCCGTATCGATCATGTCGGGCAGACCATGGCACAGGAGGAGATGCCGAGCTGGCTGCTGTTCTATGTCTCGATCTTCAGGACGACCAAGACCCCGATGGTCGACATCGTCGATCCGGCCGGCCTCGTGCGCAGCCAGGTCATCGAAGGTCTGGACAAGCGCTTCCGCCTCACGCTGAACGGCGCCGAGAGTCACCGCACCCTGGCCGGCCACTTCATCGCCGAAACCTTTGGTTCCGGCGTCCAGCATCTGGCACTCGCGACGGATGACATCTTTGCGACGGCGGCGAAGCTGCAGGCCAACGGCTTCGAACCGCTTCAGATATCGATGAACTACTACGACGACGTAGAAGCGCGCTTCGGTCTGGATCCGGAGGTCGCCGATCGGTTACGCTCGGCCAACATCCTTTATGACCGCGACGACAACGGCGAATTTTTTCAGCTCTATGCGCCGACATTCGGAGAAGGATTCATTATCGAGTTCGTTGAACGGCGCGGCGCGTATGCAGGCTATGGTGCGCCGAACGCACCATTCCGCATTGCCGCGCAAAAACGGCTGATGCGGCCCAAAGGAATGCCAAAGCTATGACGGATATGAACTTTGCTCGCATCAATGGCGCGACGATCCACTACCGGCATCGTCCCAAGACTGGCAGGCCGACGGTCGTCTTCGCGAACTCGCTCGGCACCGATATGCGCATCTGGAACGAGGTCGAGCGAAGGCTGGCCGACGACTGTACATCCGTTGCGTTCGACAAGCGCGGACACGGCCTGAGCGAACTGGGTGGCGCGCCGCAAACAATCGAGACCCATGCGACGGACCTTGCAGGGCTGCTCGACCATCTCAGCGTAAGGCGCGCGGTGATCTGCGGGCTTTCGATCGGCGGCGTCATTGCGCAATGCCTTTACAAGACGCGGCCGGATTTGATCGAGGGATTGATCCTTTGCGATACGGCAGCGAAAATCGGCACAGTCGAGATGTGGAACGGGCGCATCAACGCGACCCTGTCGGAGGGCATCGCCAGCTTTGCCGACGACGTGATGCGAAAATGGTTCACGCCGGATTTCCATAACAATCGCGGCGAGGAACTGGCGGGTTTTAAAACGATGCTGACGCGCCAGGATCCGGCCGGCTACGCTGCTGCCTGCGCGGCTATCCGCGACGCCGATTTCACCGCGACGACCGCCGCGATCAAAGTGCCGACACTCTGCATTGTCGGCGATCAGGACGGATCGACCCCGCCTGAACTGGTGGAATCGCTGGCCCGCTCAATCGCCGCCGCACGATTCGAGGTCATCTCCGGTGCGGGCCACATCCCATGCGTCGAGCAGCCGGAAAGGCTGGCCGGGCTGATCCGTGGCTTCCTGAACGACATGCCAAGAGAGCGCAAATGAGCAAGCCACGACACGGCGAGCGATACGTCGAAGGGATGGCGACGCGCCGTTCGGTGCTGGGTGACGCCCATGTCGACCGCGCAGAGGCGGCCAAGACCGAATTCGACATTCCTTTCCAGGAACTGATCACGGAGGCTGCATGGAGCCACGTCTGGTCGCGGCCGAACATCACCAGGCGCGAGCGTTCCATGATCACCATCGCGCTGCTCGCCGCGCTGAAGCAGGACGAAGAGGTTGCGATGCATATCCGCGCCAGCGTCAATACCGGGACGACGCGCGACGACATACGCGAGGCGCTGCTGCATGTGGCAATCTATGCCGGGGTACCGGCGGCAAATCATGCGATGAAGATCGCCAGGAAGACGTTCGACGAAATCGACGCTCAAGCCGGCTAATCATGACCAAGTCGCGCTTTCCCGCCAACCGCACGCCGGAAATCGGTACCTTCTTTCCGCGCGACCGCAACTGGCATCCGCCGGCCTTCACGCCGGCCTACAAGACGTCCGTTCTGCGCTCGCCGCAACGGCCGCTTCTTTCCCTCGACAACACGCTGTCGGAGCTTACCGGGCCGGTCTTCGGCCAAAGTATTCTCGGTGAACTGGACAATGACCTCATACACAATTTTGCCGGGCGGGGCGAAAGCGCGATCGGGCCACGCATCCTCGTCTATGGCCGCCTGCTCGACGAGCGCGGCATCGGCGTCGCCGGTGCGTTGCTGGAGGTATGGCAGGCCAACGCCGGCGGACGCTATCGACACAAGAAGGAGACTTATCGCGCGCCACTCGATCCGAACTTCGGCGGCTGCGGCCGCACGATCACCGGCGAGGATGGCTCCTATTGTTTCCGCACGATCCAGCCGGGGCCATATCCCTGGCCCAACGGACCCAACGACTGGCGTCCAGCGCACATCCATTTCTCGATCTTCGGGCACGGCTTCGCGCAGCGCCTGATCACCCAGATGTATTTCGAGGGCGACCCGATGATCTGGAGGTGCCCGATCGTGCGGACCATCAACGACCGCCGCGCTATTGAAGGCCTCACCGCCGCACTCGACATGGAGGCAACGATACCGATGGATGCGCGCGCATACAAATTCGACATTGTACTGCGCGGCCGCCGCTCGACGCTGTTCGAAAACCGCATCGAGGGCAACTGATGGTCCAGGCTCTCGGCCGGCTGAAGGAAAGCGCCTCGCAGACCGCGGGACCCTACGTCCATATCGGGCTGACGCCCAACTTTGCCGGTATCACGGGCGTCTATGAACGCGACCTTGGCACCGCGATGGTCAACGACAAGACCAGGGGCGAACGCATCAGGGTCAACATCCGAGTGATCGACGGCGCCGGCTCGCCGCTGAAGGACGCGCTCGTGGAGATCTGGCAGGCGGACGCCGCCGGCATCTACAATTCGCCCTCGGATCTGCGCGGCTCCGCCGACCCGAATTTTACCGGCTGGGGCCGGCTGCCCACCGACATGACGACGGGCGAATGCCTGTTCGAAACCATCAAACCCGGTCGCGTGCCGTTTTTTGACGGCCGCAAGATGGCGCCGCATTTGACGGTCTGGATCGTCGCGCGCGGAATCAACATTGGCCTTCACACCCGTATGTATTTCGGCGATGAGGAAACCGCCAACGCCGAGGATCCCGTCCTGATGCGCATTGAGCAGAAAGAGCGCGTGTCAACGCTGGTCGCGCCGCGCGATGGCGACATCTACAAGTTCGACATTCATCTCCAGGGCATCAAAGAGACGGTCTTCTTCGACATATGATCGCAGCATTCGACAATCCCCTTCTGTCCGGGCCCCTCCTGTCCGGGCTTCTCGGCGATGAGAAGATGGCGACGCTGCTCGGCGTCGAGGCCGAACTTGCGACGATGCTGCAATTCGAGAAGGCGCTCGCCGACGCAGAAGGTGCGCTCGGCATCATCCCGGCGGCTGCAGCAAGCGCCATCGGGCGCGTCCTCGACAACTTCCGGCCGGAAATCCAGGCCCTGAGGGACGCAACGGCGCGCGACGGCGTCATGGTGCCGGAACTCGTGCGGCAGATCAGGCATGCTGTCGGAGAGCCGCATTCGCAGCATGTGCATTTCGGTGCGACCAGCCAGGACGTGATCGACACGGCCATGATCCTGAGAATTCGCGCCTGTATCGACCTGTTGGAAGAACGGCTTTCGGCACTGGTGGTCGCCTTCGCCGATCTCGGCCATCGGTTTGGCGATCGCCCGCTGATGGCCCGAACCCGAATGCAGGCAGCGATTCCGATTTCCGTAGCCGACCGCGTCACAAGCTGGCGCGAACCGCTCGTGCGCCACCACGAGCGGCTTCAATCGGTGCGGGGATCGGTTCTCGTCGTCCAGTTCGGCGGCGCCGCCGGGACACTCGAGAAGTTTGCAGACAAGGGCGCCGCCCTCCGTGCCGCGCTGGCCCGGCAGCTAAGCCTTGGCGACGCGCCGCAATGGCACAGCCAGCGCGACCGCATCGCTGAGCTGGCCAGCTGGCTGTCACTTGTGACGGGAGGCCTCGGCAAGTTCGGGCAGGACATTGCACTAATGGCGCAGGCAGGCGACGAGCTGCAACGGGCGGGCGGCGGTTCGTCGTCGGCCATGGCGCACAAGCGCAATCCCATCGACGCCGAGATGCTGGTGACGCTTGCCCGCTACAACGCAGTCCAATTGTCGGGAATGCATCACGCGCTGATCCATGAGCAAGAGCGCTCTGGTGCAGCCTGGACCCTGGAATGGTTGATCCTGCCGCAGATGCTCATGGCGGCTGGAGCATCGACCTGTGTCGCGGACAGGCTGGTCCGAACCATAGCGGCAATCGGAGGCAAGGGTTGACTTGATCCCACTAATGCATGTCGCGCAAAAGTGTGCAGCGGTTTTGCGACAACGACATGCATAAAAACAACAACCTAAAGCACGTCGCATGAGGCCGGTTAAACGCGGCGCGCTTTAGGCGGCTCACGCCGTGGATCTTGCGCTCTCTCAGGCATCGAGTGGGTTGGAAATGGCCGTGCCCTGGTTTGCCGACAATTGTGCGGCGATACCCATGGCGACAGCTTTCCAGCCATCATCCAGCGTCACCTCAACCGGCCCCTCGCCCCGCAGGGCGGCGCAGAACCGCTGATGCTGATAAAAGGTCGAGCCGTTGTGATCGCCGGCCGTCAACAATTGTGGGTCGATCGGGATCTCGATGGTGTACGGTCCCTGCGGAAAGCGCGGGCTGACAATCAGCTGCGGCGTCGGCGCCGCACCGAGATGAGCTGGCCAGAAGCGGCCGGGACCCGGCACCAGGCATTCGACTTTACCTCGCGCACCGACGGCGCTGATCTCTTCCTGATAGCGGCCGCCCTCTGCATACATGCATAGTTCCAGCATGGCGCGCGCGCCGCTGGCGAAATCGACCAGCACGTAGCCGCAATCCCAGATATCGGGTGTCTCGCCATAATAATTTTCGTTGAGATGGTTCACTTCCTGTCCGGCCGACGCCATGATTCTTACCGGTTCCGATTTCAGGATCAGCCGCATGAGATCGAAGAAATGGCAGCATTTTTCGACGAACGTGCCTCCCGATCGACGGTTGAAGCGGTTCCAGTGGGCCACCTTGTCCAGGAACGGGTAGCGATGTTCGCGGATTGTCAGCATCCGGATGCCGCCGGTGGCGTCCTGCGCCTGCTCGATGAATCGAGCGACCGGCGGCATATAGCGGTATTCCATCGCGACCCAGACTGGTGCGGTGAAAGTCGCGGCGAACGCCTTCACCGCGGCTGCGTCGACCGG
Organism: Mesorhizobium sp. WSM4814; assembly: GCF_055811595.1. Lineage (NCBI taxonomy): Bacteria > Pseudomonadati > Pseudomonadota > Alphaproteobacteria > Hyphomicrobiales > Phyllobacteriaceae > Mesorhizobium > Mesorhizobium sp. WSM4814. The sequence goes on along the minus strand of NZ_JBVVQT010000007.1, from coordinate 195,814 downwards.
ATCGGTGAAAAGCGGCTTCTCGACCAGGATGGGCAGCGCACGGACAGCAGCGACTTCCCTAAGCTGCGCGAAATGCACATAGTTCGGACTGGCGATGAGCACGCAGTCGACGCGCGGATCGGCCGCCACCTCCGCGACCGAGCCGGCGATCGACGCTTGCGGGGCAAGGTCTGCCGCGCGTGCGCGCATTGTCGCGTCGGGCTCGAAGACCGCCGCGACGCCGACATCGGGCAGCAGCGCGATATTGCGAAGATGCTCCTGCCCCATCATGCCGCAGCCGATGATGCCGTAGGAAATGTGCTTCGCCATATCAGTTCCCTATCGCAGCCGCGCGACATAGCGTGCGACGCCATGATCAAACCAGGTCCTGGAAAACTCCGCGCTGGCGCCGTCCTGCATCCAGCCGGTACGCTCGATGAAGCCGGCGGCGGCGCCCGGCGCGAGGCCGAATTCAGGCAGCGCCCATCCCGGCACCTGGCCGACCCCGACGCGGTCCTCTGCACGCAGGATCCAGATGCCGAGCGCCTTGCGGTAGTAGAGATAGAGTGAATCCGACAGTTCTTCGATAGCAACCGTCTCCGCGCGGGAACCGTCGAGCCAGATCTCCTCCAGCGCCGCCGGCTTGCCGCTGAGGCTCCGCAGCCGTCTTATTCTATGGGCCTCGCTGCTCGACCCGAACACCGGCAGGTCCATCGGTTTCGCCAGCCGATCGACTGACAGAACGCGCGCCGTCGGCAGCCCGCCTCCCTCCAGGAGTTCCAGCCGGAACATGGAATAGACACTGGCCACGTCAGGTTGCGAACGTACGTAGTTGCCGGAACCCTGGATGCGACTGAGCAAGCCCTTGCGCTCGAGATCACCGAGCGCCTTGCGCAAAGTACCGACCGCTATTCCGAGCCCCGCAGCCATGTCGCGCTCCGGCGGAAGCTTCTCGCCCTCAATCATCCGCCCGGCCGCAATCTCGCGAATCAGCATTTCGCTGACCTTTTGATGCATCGGAAGCGCATAGGCGTTTCTGGACGTGGTCACATTGTCTCCAACGCAAAATTGATACACTATTGATCTACACAAACACGAATGATATGCAACAGGGAAATCCAGTCTCTGACAACGAGGAGTGCCGACATTGACGGTCGTTCCGGTGACGTCCGCAGATCTCGATGCTGCTGAAGTGTCGTGGTTTTCCGCTTTGTGCTCCGATGATTTCCGCTATCTCGGCGTACCGGATGGCGCGCTGCGGTCGAGTTGGGAGCACTGCTCCGATATCGTCAAGACAGCCGAAGGACTGGGCTTTCGCAATATCCTGTGCCCCTCGTCCTATCAGGTCGGCCAGGATACTCTGTCCTTCGTGGCGGGCTGCGCTCCGATAACCCATTCGATCAACCTTCTCGCGGCGGTGCGTTGCGGCGAAATGCAACCGATCATGCTGGCGCGCACGCTCGCAACGCTCGACCACATGCTAAAGGGCAGATTGACTATAAACGTCATCTCTTCCGACTTTCCCGGCGAACTCGCCGACAGCCGCTTCCGCTATCAGCGTTCGCGCGAGGTCATCGAGATCCTGCGTCAGGCCTGGACGCGCGACGAAATCAACCATCAGGGCGAGGTCTACCAATTCGGGAAAGTAACCTCCGACCCCGCAAAGCCCTACCAACAGAATGGCGGGCCGCTGCTCTATTTCGGCGGCTATTCGCCCGACGCGCTCGAACTCTGCGGCGCACAGTGTGACGTGTATCTGATGTGGCCGGAGGCGAAGGACGTGTTGGCGCACCGCATGCGTGATGTTCACGAGCGTGCAGCCGCCCATGGCCGCACATTGGATTATGGCCTACGCGTCCACGTGATTGTGCGCGACACCGAAGCCGAAGCCCGCGAATATGCCGAGGAGTTGGTTTCGAAACTCGACGACGAGCAGGGCAGCGTTATCCGCGGCCGCGCACTGGACGCGACATCCCTGGGCGTCGCGCACCAGGCAAAGAACCGCGCCGGCGCCGACGCACAAGGCTATGTCGAGCGGCATCTGTGGACCGGCGTTGGCCGCGCACGCTCCGGTTGCGGCGCCGCGATCGTCGGCTCGACCGATCAAGTCATGTGTGAGATCGAGGAATACCGGAAAATGGGCATCCGCGCCTTCATCTTCTCCGGCTATCCGCATCTCGACGAGGCCATGTCCTTCGGCAAGCGCGTGCTGCCGAACATCAACACCTGCTCGCTGCCGCATGCCTATGGCCGGGTGCCGGAAATCACCCCGCCGACTCCGCTCGGAACCGGGGAGCGGCGATGATGATGATGATGCGAATGCGCCTCAACGAGATTGAAGCTTCCACCGCAGCCCTTGGCCAGGCGGGCGTCTGATGTACCACTTCCTCAACCCCGAGCAGCAACCGATGAAAAGCTTCGTGCCCGGCCCCGACCGCAAGCGCGAGTTCCGCGACGCACTCGGCCGGTTTGCGACCGGTATCACCGTCGTCACCACGATGACGCCCGATGGTCCCGTCGGCATCACCGCGAACAGCTTTGCATCGGTGTCCCTCGACCCGCCGATCGTGCTCTGGTCGATCGGCCGGCATTCGAGGCGCTTTGCCACCTTCGCAGGTTGCGAGCATTTCGCGGTTCATGTCTTGGGCGCGGAGCAGATCGAGCTGAGCCAGCGCTTCGCTCGCGTCGGTCAAGCCTTCGACGGCCTCCCGCACGACCTGAACGATGCCGGCGTGCCGCTGCTGGGTGGCTGCCTGTCGCGGTTCGAATGCATGCGGATATCCGGGCATGAGGGCGGCGACCATTTGATCGTCGTTGCCCGCGTAACTGCCGCGACGTTGCGAGACGGCGAACCTCTGCTTTTCTTCGGCGGAGGTTACGGACGCTTCGAAGACGGTTCGAACGTGACCCCATCGATGTAGTGATGGCCTGGCCCGGACAGCCGTGTGAACCATACGTCTCAGGCGCGAATCGGGCCGGTCGACTGGCGTTGCACGATATGGCAGGCGAATTCGATACGGCGCGGCGGCAGGTCCCCGCCGAGATCGGCGAGCAGCAGGTCGAGCGACGCCGCGCCGATCTCGCGCATCGGGATATGCATCGTCGTCAGCGGCGGGTTTTGGAAAGCCGCCTGCGGAAGGTCATCCATGCCCATGACCGACACGTCGGCAGGCACCTCGTAACCCGACTTCCGGATCGCCATCATCGCGCCGATAGCGAGGCTGTCGCCCGCGGCGAGCACAGCTGTGAAGTCGAGGCCGCGCGTCTCGATGCGCCGCGCGATCGCTTCGGCCGCAAGGTCCGGCAGCCAATCCGCCACCTCCACGGCCAGCTCGCCGGCCGCCAGGCCGCGCTCTCGCAGTGCATCCTGCCAGCCCTCGAAGCGGCGCTCGATCGTGCGCCGCCCGCGTCGCATCAGGAACAGGATGCGCCGGTGGCCGAGGTCGAGCAGGTGCTGCGTCGCGAGATGCGCCGCCGAGCGGTTGCATGGCGTCAGGCTCGAATGGTGCATCGCCGGGTCGTCGCCGTTTATGAGCACGATCGGCTTGCCGAAACCGCCGGTCAGCGTCAGCACCGCCTCGTCGTCAAGCGTCAGAAACAGGCAGCCGACGACGCTCTTGTCTTGCCTGGCGTCATCGAGCAGCGCGATCTGATCATCGGCGTCGGCGATCGAGCGCGGCACCAGCTCGACACCGAGAGTTTTTGCACGCTCGTTCAGTCCGTCGAGCACATAGAAGGTGAACTGGTTGCGGCCATAGTCGATCATCGCAGCGTTGCTTGCGGCGAGGATCACCTTGCGGCCGGCGATCGAAGTGGGGATCGTATAATTCAGCTTCCTGGCGGTTTCGATGATCGCCGACCGGAGGTCGCCGCGCACGCCCTTGCCGCCGGCAAGCGCCCGCGATGCCGTGCTGACGGATACGCCACAGCGCGCGGCGACGTCTTCGAGCCGCACGCGCCGGCTGGGCGTGCCGCGCTTCCCGCTTTCGACCTTGACGACCATCGGTTGTTTCCTCACCAGGCCTTCATGCTGCAAAAAAATTTCAGATTGCGCAATAAAAATTCTTGTGGCACCCATTTGCCCGACATCGCGCAAACTTGGGAGGAGTGGTGGCGTCGTCCATGAGAGATATGCGCTCAAAGCTCGACCTGCTCGTGCGCGGCATGACCGGCCTGCGCCATGACGGCCGTTTCGACGAGCCCAACCTCGACGGCACGGCCGGCGACTACATCAGCTTCGATTCCTGGGAATGGCCGCAGGGTGTAGGCCTCTACGGCCTCGTTTGCCTCTGGCGGCACAACCGCGACCCGAAACTCCTAAAGACAATCGAAGACTGGTACGAGCGCCATTTAAGGGCGGGCCTGCCGCCGATGAACATCAACACCACCGCTCCGATGATGGCGCTGGCATTGCTCTGGGGGGAGACACGCGACCCGCGCTGGGAAACGCCTCTCGGCCAATGGGCCGAAAGGCTGCTTCGCGACATGCCTCGCACGCCCGAGGGCGGGTTCCAGCACAATGTCTCAGACAAGATCAACGACGACGAATTGTGGGACGACACGTTGTTCATGGCCGGCCTGTTCCTCGCTTTCCACGGCCGCGCGGCCGGCCGGCAGGCTTGCATCGACGAGGCTGTTCGCCAGTTCCTCGTCCATGCGCGCTATCTCGCCGACCCGAAAACCGGCTTGTGGTTCCATGGCTGGACATTTGCCGGCCGACATAATTTTGCCGGCGCTCTCTGGGCCCGCGGCAACGCCTGGATCACAGTCGGCATCCTCGACCTGATCGAAAATGGCGGTGTCGGCAAGCCAGTCGAAGCCTATCTGCTCGGCGTGCTGGAAGCGCAGATCGAAGCGCTGCTGCGCCTGCAGGCGCCATCGGGAGCATGGCACACTTTGCTCGATGACCCGACCTCCTATGAGGAGATGTCGGCCACCGCCGGCATCGGCTATGGTCTCATGAAAGCTGCGCGCCTGGGCGTCGGGCCCAAGGCGTGCGGTCCGGCGGGCCGGCGCGCACTCGACGCGGTGCTGGCCAGCATCGACGAGAACGGCGTGCTCGGAAACGTTTCCTATGGCACCCGCATGGGCCATGATCTCCAGTTCTACCGCGACATCCCGATCCAGCCTACCGGCTACGGCCAGGCCCTGGCGATCCTCTGCCTCACCGAGGGGATGATCCATGCCGAAGCTGCCGAGGCAGCGGCATGACGATGCGCGTTCTCTTCGGCGCCGGTCCGAGCGACATCGATGGCTACGGGACGGAGCGGCTGCGCGCCGAGTTTCTGGTGGAGCGGCTGTTCGAGCCCGGCCGTATCGCCTTCGCTTACACCCATGTCGACCGGATGATCGTCGGCGGCGCGTGCCCAACCGGAGAGAAGCTGAGTTTCGGCGATGGCGCGGACGTCGGCACGCCGCATCTGTTCACCGCGCGCGAGATGGGCATCGCCAATCTCGGCGGCGCAGGAACGGTGAGCGTCGACCAGCAGCGCTTCGCGCTCGCCAACCGCGATGTGCTCTATGTCGGGCGCGGCGCTAAGCAAGTGACGCTCGAAAGCGACAGCGCCGCGCACCCGGCCTGGTTCTATATGAACTCGGTCCCGGCCGGCGCAGACATCAAACATCGGCTGATCACGAAATCCGAGGCGAAGCCGCTCGAACTCGGCGAGGAGCGACGCGCCAACAAGCGCACATTGCGCATGTACATTCATCCGGAAGTCGCGCCTTCCTGCCTGCTGCTGATGGGCATCACGGATCTCGCTGCGGGCAGCGTCTGGAACACCATGCCCCCTCACCTGCATGAGCGGCGCATGGAAGCCTATCTCTATTTCGATCTCGCGGCGGAAGATCGGGTAATCCATCTGATGGGACGGCCGGACAATACCCGCCATCTGATCGTGGCCAATGGCGACTGTGTCATCTCGCCGGCCTGGTCGATCCATATGGGCAGCGGAACCGGCCCCTACGCCTTCGTCTGGGGTATGACCGGCGAGAACCAGGCCTATAACGACGTGTCGCCCGTGCCCGTTGAGACGCTGCGATGAACACCGTGGAACCGATTACGCACGATCTTGCGCTGCGCCGGCCGCTCGCGCTCGGCGGCCCCGTCGTTTACTGGCTCGTCGGCACGACGTCCGAGCAGCGCTACGATGTTGCGGATCAGCCGATGCAAGGGGAGATGGATCCCTTCTTCTTCCTGACCAAGCACAAGAATTTCATCCCGCACGAATATCCCTGCCGAACCGAGTTTGCCGCCGAACGCCGCGGGAAACGGCCCAAGCCGCAGGGCGTGTTCGAGCCGGACCGTGTTTGGCTTCCGTTCGGCTCGCCGCGCGTCGACCTGTCGGGCTTCTGGTTCCGGCCGACCGTGGTCGCCACCTGGGCAAGTACCGTGCTCGACGCAGGCTCGGGCGGCCGGGCGCGGCTGCGGCTGCGCACCTGCGGCGGCGCCGTTTTGTTCGTCAACGGGATAGAGGCGGGCTGGATGGCGCCCTACGGGCGCAACCTCGAGGCTTCTCAGGATTTCGAGGTCGATCTTGTCGCCGGCGCCAACGAGATCAGCATCTGGTTCGACGATCTCGCCGAGCGTGACGCACGCTACTTCTTCCAACTCGACTATCTCCGAGGCCCAGCTGCCGAACAGGTCTTGCCCACGACCGTCAAAGGCGACGTCGCGGCGGCCATGGAAGCCGCTCTCGACGCAATGCATTTCGAGCGTCCATTTTATTCCGGCGGCGAAGTGGCGCTGGTGACGGATGTCGCGCTGCCGGTTGCGGTGGATTTAGCTGTTGTGATCGAGGGCGACTTCATGTCGATCGAGGCGCCCGTGATCTTCCGCCGCCGCATCGAAGCGGGGGCAAGACGCATCACGATCGCCGCCACGGAAGACCTTCCCGCCGACTTCCGGCATTTTGCCGTATCGCTCTCATCTTCAGGCTTTGTTGCCCGGCGGGTCTTCGGCGTCGAGATCTGTCATGCGGCGCGTCAGGGCCGCGCCCCTGCCATCCTTGCCGACAGGATCGGCGAAGCCCTGGAACAGGTCTCCAATTTGGCGGAGGCCGATACCGTGCGGGCGCTGGCGCGGCTGGCGACCGGCCGTGGCGGCGCCGAAACCGACGCCATCATTGCTGCTGCACTGCCGGCGATCGAGGATTGCCACGACTGCGCCGATTTCATCCTGGTTCCACTGCTCTGGTGCCGTCATGCCTATGGCGACAGGATTGCGGTCGATCTGCGTCACCGCATTGACGAGGCGATCCTCAATTACCGCTATTGGATGGATGAGCCGGGCAACGACGTGCAGTGGTATTTTTCCGAAAACCACGCGCTTCTGTTTCACACCGCGGCTTATCTCGGCGGCCATCTCTTGCCCGATGCCCGCTTTGTCCGCTCGGGGCGCACCGGCGCGGAGCAGTCGACCGTGGGTCTTGCCCGCGTGCGCGCCTGGCTCGATCATTTCGAGGCATGGGAAATGGCGGAATTCAACTCCGCGCCTTATTTCCCGATCGATCTCAAGGGATTGACGATTCTTTACGCGCTTGGGCCAGATGCCGATGTGCGCCGGCGTGCCGGGGCTGCGATCAACCGCCTGCTCGAGATCGTCGCCCGCTCGGCTCAGCAGGGCATGCTTACCGGCGCGCAGGGACGCTCCTACGAACACACGCTGCGCGCCGCCCGTTCGCTGGAACTTTCCGGCATTGCACGCGTGCTGTGGGGCAAAGGTTTTTATGGCATGCGCTTCCACGCCCTGCCGCAGCTTGCGCTCTGCCTGCGCGACCATGGGCTCCACGTCCCGCAAGAACTGACCGGCATCGCATGCATGGCCGGCGACGACGCGCAGGAATGGCGCTTCGCGCAGGGCCAGAACCGGATCGCCAAGCTCTACCATTACAAGACCCGCGATTACGCCATGGGAAGCGCAGCAGCCTATCGCTGGAACGAATGGGGTTATCAGGAAACGGTGCTGCACCTGCGCCTCGGCGGCAATCCCGACGCGCAGATATGGATCAACCATCCGGGCGAGACAATTCATTCGGGCTATGGCCGGCCGTCCTACTGGGGCGGCTCCGGATCTCTGCCGCGCGTGCATCAATACCGCGACCTGGCCGTTGTGCTGTTCAACTGCGCTGCCGAGCAACCCGACTTTACCCATGCCTGGTTCCCACAGAGCGCGTTCGATGAAGCGTGGGTCAAGAAAAATATCGCTTCGGCGCGCGGCGGCGATGGGCTCGCGATGCTGAAGGCCGACAGCGCCTTCGAGCTGGTCGGCCGCGGACCGACCGCTGGAAACGAGCTGCGCGTGCCGGGCCATCAAGCCGCATGGATCATCCGCTTGGGCCGGCGCCGGCAATATGCGTCGCTGGAGAAATTCGAGGCGCAGTTTTCTCAGCTCGCGCTCGGCCACGGAAAAAACGACCTTCTGCATGTCAACGACCCGGAATATGGCGACGTGCTGTTCCATCCGGATGGCCGCATAGAGGCTGAGGACCGTGTCGTCGATCCGGCCGACTGGCAGGTCACGGGCGAAGCCACGTACTTCACGGCCGACGCCATCGCAACCAGGTGAGGATCGGATCAAAAGGAGCAGGACAAGCAGCTCGGACAGCGACAATCAAGCGGTGAAGACCGCAAAAGCGGAGGAGAGTGAACCATGAGAATGAATTCGATTATCCTGGGCCTTTCGGCGGGCCTTCTGTCGTCGACCGCGTTCGCAGGCGACGTTCGCGTGATGTGGTACTCGGACGGCGTCGAGGGCGAGGTCATACAGGACCTGCTCAACCGCTTCATGAAAGACAATCCGGGCATCAACGTCATTCTCGACAATGTCGCCTACAAGGTTGTCCAGGAGCAGCTTCCGGTCGAACTCGAGGCAGGACGGGGTCCCGATATCGCCCGCGTCACCAACATCAAGGAACTCGCCGATCATTGGCTCGACCTGACGCCTGTGGTTGCCGATCCAGCATACTGGCAGACGAATTTCGGCGACCAGTTCGACTGGATGCGCCCTGACGGTTCCAAGGTCATTCCAGGCTTCATGACCCAGATCACGCTGACCGGCGGCTTCGTCAACAAGACGCTTTTCGAACAGGCCGGCGTGCCGATCCCGGCCGACACGGCAACCTGGGACGAATGGGTCGATGCCGCCGGCAACGTGCAGCAGAGCCAGCAACTCAACGCAGCCTTTGCCATCGACCGCAGCGGCCATCGTATCTCGGCGGCGAACATCTCTTATGGCGCCAACTACATCGGCGGTGATCGACTGCCGGCGCCGATTGACGCCGGCACGAAAGCCTTCGCCGAAAAGCTGGTCAATTGGGTTGCCGACGGCCGCATGAACAAGGAAATCTGGGTGTCGGCGTCGGGCACCACCTATCGCGCCGGGGCCGACGACTTCATCAATGGGCAGATTGCCTACTATTATTCGGGCAGTTGGCAGGTTGCCAACCTGGCCAGCAAGATCGGCAAGAACTTCGACTGGGTGGCGACGGGCTCGCCGTGCGGCACCGCCGCCTGCACCGGCATGCCGGGCGGCGCCGCGCTGGTCGCCGTCAAATACACCAAGAACGCCGCTGAAGTCGGCAAGGTGATGGACTTCCTGGGCCGCGAGGACATCATGCGCGAATTCACCGAGCGCACCCTGTTCCTGCCCGCACACAAGGGCGTTCTCGCCGGCAAGATCGATTACAAGACCGATGACGAGAACGTCAAGGCGTCGCTCGAAGCCTTCCTGAAGGCATCGGGCAAGATCGCGCCGAATGCCGCCGCCCTGCCAGCATGGAAATGGGGAACTCCGGTCTATGGCGCGCTGGTGACCCGCATCAGTCAGGTCATGGCCGGCGAGCTGAAGCTCGACGAGGCTTTCGTCCGCATCGACGAGGACATCAAGGCACAGGTGGCCGAGGCATCGAAGTAGCGTCGCGGCAGTGTCATGGCAGACGTCCGAAACGGCATAGCAACCCGCGCCGGCGCCATGATCCTGGCGCCGGTCGGCTGGCTTGCGAATGTTTTCGATACGCCACTGCGCATGTTGCAACGGCGCACGGGCAGCAATGGCATGGCCGTGTTTTTCCTGGCGCCGAACATGCTGGTGTTCGGCATTTTCGTGCTGTTTCCGCTGGTCATCAACATCCTCTATTCGATGACCGGTGGCGGGGCGCTGTTCCTCGGCGAGCGCACCTTCGTCGGCGCCGATCAGTATGGGCGGCTGTTCAGTTGCGGCAGCTATCTCGACCCGAAGAGCTGCACGGAGGACCTGTTCTGGATCGCGGTTTGGAACACCCTGGCCTTCGTCGTGCTGCAAGTGGCGATGATGGTCGCCGTGGCGCTTGTCACCGCACTCGTACTCAACCGTGAGTTGCGTGCGCGCAGTTTCTGGCGCGCCGTGTTCTTCTTCCCTGTGCTTTTGTCGCCGGTCGTGGTCGGTCTCATCTGGCGCTGGATCCTGCAGCGGCAGGGACTGCTCAACCTGATGGTGTTCGAGGCGGGCGGAACCCCGGTCAACTGGCTGGTGGAGCGCAACTGGGCCTTCACCGCCGCGATCATGGTGTCGGTCTGGGCCCATGTCGGCTTCTATGCGCTGATCCTTCTCGCCGGCCTTCAGGCCATTCCGAAAGACCTCTATGAGGCCGCCGAGATGGACGGCACGCGGCCCATGCGCGTCTTCTGGCGCATAACCCTGCCCTTGCTGGCGCCCAACCTCCTGGTCGTGCTGGTGCTGACACTCATCCGCGCCGTGCAGATATTCGATGAGATCTATGTGCTGACCGGCGGCGGTCCCGGGACCAGCACGCTGTTCCTCACGCAGTACATCTACGAGGTCGGCTTCGCCTCGATGCTGCGCAATCCGGGGCTAGCCTCCGCGGCCTCGATCCTCATGGGAGCGGTGCTGGTCGTGCTGACCTTGATCCAGTTGGGCATCGCAAGGCGCAACGAGCAGCGGGGCAAAATGCGATGAGCAGGGTTGCGGAATTTCTGTTCCGCCGGCGCGGCGGCGCCGGCTGGCACTGGACCGACGTTTTCACCTGGTTCTGGCTGATCGGCGGGCTGCTTGTCATGTTCGGCCCGGCGCTGTGGCTGGTCAACTCGTCGTTCAAGACGCCTGCGGCGCTGGCCGAGTTCCCGCCGACTGTTTTGCCCTATGTCACCGCCGAAGCGATCGTGGAAGGGTATGAGGAGCCGCTGCAACTCTTTGAAGTTCGCAATGACGACGGCAGCGTGCGCGTGCTCGCCGAAGTGCGCCGCCTCGGCACCGTCGCGCAGATGGTCGATCCCGCCAACCCGGGTGAGATCATACGCGTCAACATCCGCAACCGTACGCCAAAGCGCAGCATCGCCTTCGCGCTCGACAATTATGTCCAGCCTTTCCTCGCCTTTGACTTCTTCCTCTACCTGCGCAACTCGGTCTTCGTCACCGTGGTCGCCACCCTGATTACGCTGCTGACCAATTCGATGGCCGCGTTCGCTCTGTCGAAGTACAATTTTCGGGGACGCTCCGCTGTGATGATGCTCATCGTCGCGACGCTGATGGTGCCGCTCTCCGTAATTCTGGTGCCGCTCTATTCGGTCATCTCGGCAATGGGACTGTTCAATTCGCTATGGGGCGTGATCCTGCCCACAGTGGCGACGCCCACGGGCGTCTTCATGCTGCGCCAGTACATGCTGACGATCCCCGACGAGCTGATCGATGCAGCGCGCATGGACAAGGCGTCGGAATGGCAGATCTACTGGCGCATCATCCTGCCGCTGACCGCCCCGGCGCTGGCGGTACTGGCGATCTTTTCCGTGGTCTGGCGCTGGAACGACTTCCTCTGGCCACTGATCGTCTTGTCGCGCAAGGAGGTCTATACTCTGCAGGTTGGTCTCAACACCTATGCCGGCCAACTCAATGTGCAATGGCATTACATCCTGGCCATGACCGTCGTCACCATGATCCCGGTCGTGCTGGTGTTCATTTTCCTTCAGCGCTTCATCACCACCGGCATTGCCGGCTCCGGTCTGAAATAGAGGCTATCATGAGCCAGATCACACTTACCGGCGTATCGAGGGCTTTCGGCAAGGTCGGCGTGCTGCACGACATAAATCTCGACATCCTTGACGGCGAGCTGATCGTCTTCGTCGGCCCCTCCGGCTGCGGCAAGTCCACGCTGCTGCGGCTCATCGCCGGGCTTGACCGGCCGACAGGCGGCGCCATCGCGATCGACGGCAAGAACGTGACCACCGTTCCGGCCGCCGACAGGGGATTGGCGATGGTGTTCCAATCCTACGCGCTGTACCCGCACATGAGCGTGCGCCAGAACCTGGCCTTCGGACTGGAGAACGCCCGTATGGCGCGCGCCGAAATCGATGCGCGCATCGCCGAAGCCGCGCGGATGCTGGAAATCGCGCCATATCTCGACCGGCGCCCCGGCCAGCTCTCCGGCGGCCAGCGCCAGCGCGTCGCGATCGGCCGCGCCATCGTGCGCAATCCAACCGCTTTCCTGCTCGACGAGCCGCTGTCCAATCTCGACGCCGAGTTGCGCATCTCGACACGCGCCGAACTGGCCGCGCTGCACGAGCGGCTGTCGGCGACGATGGTCTATGTCACGCACGACCAGATCGAGGCGATGACGCTTGCCGACCGCATCGTCGTGCTGCGCGCCGGCCGCATCGAGCAGATCGGCACGCCGCTCGAGCTCTACAACCATCCGGCCAATCTGTTCGTCGCCGGTTTCATCGGTGCACCGCGTATGAACTTCCTGCCGGTAAAGGTGGCACCCGGGGGCACTGGCCGGTCAAGCCTCACGCTGGACGGTTCAGCCGGATTCGAGATCGACGGGAACGTCAGCGCGGCCAATGGCGACGTGACGCTCGGGCTGCGGCCACATCACATCAGCCTCGCCGATGCCGGCAAGGGAGACGTTGCGGCCCGCGTCGCGCTGGTCGAAGCCCTCGGCTCCGAGACGATCGTCCACACCAGGACAAGCGGCGGCCAGACCATGCTGGCGGTTGTCGCCGGACAATATCCGGTGGCTTCCGGCGACACGGTGGATCTGAAGTTCGATACCAGCCATCTGCATCTTTTCGATGACACCGGCCTGCGAATCGCTGTGAGTTAGAAGTTGGTTAACCCGTCTGGGATGGCGTTGGAGTGGAGAATGAATGGGCGTCCCGGCATGACTGTTTGGCGCAGCAGGCAAGCGCCACTTTTATGCCATGGTCCTTCTCAGCAGTTCGCCTTCACGTGTTCTTCCTGAAGTTTGAATCGATGCAGAATATGATTTCGGAAGCTGCTCTGCATTTCCTCAAACGATCCAAACCCGAGACGCGATGCAAGTCGGGACACGGTCGCGGGTGATACATGGCATCGGCGCGCGATTGCGGCGGCATTTTCGAAAGCCACGTAATCCGGCTCCGCAAATATCACCCGGGCGACAGCCTCCGACTTCGCCGGAAGTGTCAGTTCCCTTTTGGCAATCAGCGCTTTGAGATCGTCAAGCGATGGCGCTCGTCGGTTGTCAACTGATACGCGCGGTCGACCGCATGTCGGTGAGGGACAAGATGGGCCCACAGACATAGTTCTCAACCTTTAACTATTTTCATGAAGATATCGAACTCGGCATCCACAATTGGAACCGTGTGCTCGCAACCGGGATATCTGCCTGAATCGACGTCTGCCTTGTAATCCTTAAAGGCAGCGACGCGCTCGTCCTGAATCTTCTCCAGCTCAGGGCCAAGGTTTCGATAAACTTTTCCGTGTCGCGGCTTATGGTTCTTGCCGTAACCGCAAACATCTTCTGTGAAGAGGTACTGCGCATCGGCATATTTGCCAGCGCCCATGCCTAGCATGACAAGCGAGGAGTTTTCGGTGAGGAATTTCGCGACGCGATCTGGGACGACTTCCAGTTCCGCGCCGAAGACTCCTATTTGCTCCAGCTTTTGGGTGTGTCGCCAAATGCACACTGCTTCGTCGGCGGTCTTGCCGACTGCGCGCCAACCCGTCCAGGTGATATAAGACGGCACCAGGCCGATATGGCCAACGACGGGAATGTAGTTGTCGCATAACGTCTTCTGGATGTCGTATGACGCCGCACAATAAAAGGCGTCGCCGCCCATGCCGGCAAAGTGGAACGCTGCACGCAGATAGTCCTCCGCTGTTGCGAGCGGGCGGCCCGCGAAACTCCCATAGCTGCCATATGGCAAACCGACTTGTACGAAACAATCGCCGGCTGCCTGGCGCATTTCCGGATCGAAATATCGACCTTCGATGGAGAGCATATGGATGCCGGCGGCGGCTGCGGCAGCCGCCTCATCCGGGGTGCTGACGAAGAGCATGGAGATTTTCTGTCCGCTCTTCTTCATCTTGCGGATGTCCTCGACATGAGGACGGTTATGATACATGCCCATAATCAGCCTCCGCAGGGGATCAGGCAGCCTTGTATGTCAAACAGCGCTTTGGCGATGAATGGCCAATTCATTTCGGCGCGCCAAGTAATCGGGCGATCGCGCCAGAGCATCTCGGCGCAGGCTGCAAGCTGGAACGGCTGGTCCATATGGCTCAGATCTCGATCATGATGCGGCCATTTTCGACCTTCGTTTTGTATGTCTTGAGATTCTCGCAAGCTGGCGGGGTCTCTACGTCCCCAGTCGTGAAGTCGAAGACGGATGCGTGTTTAGGACACTCCACTGTATTCCCCATTACGAGACCGTCAGCGAGGTGAATACTCTCGTGCGTGCAAAGCCCGTCGGTGCAGAAATATTCGTCCGCATCATTTCGAAAGATCGCAAAGGTGCGACCGCCATGATCGAAGCGCTTGGCTTCCTCGGCTTCGATGTCGTCGGCGGCACAGGCGTCGATCCAAGGCATGGAACCTTCCTTCAGATGGCTTGCGGTTTGTAGTCGGCGGGGGCGGACGGCATGACCCCCTGCAGTAGCGCCACGGACTTTTCGAGTCCCTCCAGGGAGTTCAGGAGCACGTCCTCATGCTCGATGGAAAGCCAGCCGTCATAGCCGGCCATCTTGAGGCGATAGCAGAATTGCCGCCACCACTCCTCGCCATGGCCGAAGCCAAGCGTGATGTAGCTCCATGACCGGGCCGGAAGATCCATCAGGCTGCCATTCTCGAGCAGAGATGTCGTCGCCTGCACTGGTGCGTTGAGCATCGTGTCCTTGGCATGAACGTGATAAACCGCCTCGCCCAACGATTGGGCCGCCGCCAGCGGGTCGGCACCCATCCAGAACAGATGCGAAGGGTCCAGATTCGCCCCTACGACCGGTCCGACCGCCTGTCGCAGCTTCAGAAGCGAGGGCACGTTGAAGACACACTGGTTGCCGTGGAGTTCAAGCGCGATGCGCTCCACGCCGTTCTCTTCAGCCAACGCCACGATCTCGGTCCAGAAGGGAATCAGCTTCTCTTCCCACTGGTATTTCAAAATGGCCTGTGTTTCCGGAGGCCACGACGAGACGACCCAGTTGGGCATGGTATCTGCAGCGTTGCCGGCCGGGAGGCCGCTCATGGTGCAGACCGTCCGGATGCCCATTTCGCCCGCGACGCGAATAGTGGTTTTCAGCCCTTCGCCCTGGGCCGGGTCGGTCGGGTGTAGCGGGTTGCCGTTTGCGTTGAGGCTGATGATTTCCAGGCCGCGCTCCTCGAACGCGCCAACGAAGCGCTTCTGGCCTTCCCTGTTGCCCAGCATGGGCGAAAGCCGAAAATGCGGCGCGGTGGACCAGCCACAGGTGTTTACCTCGACGCCGGAGACACCCATGCGCTTCGCATGATCCAGCATCGTTTCGAAGGGCAGGTTGCCGAGGCTGTCTGAAACGAAACCCAGCTTCACGTGTAAAACTCCGGCTTTGCAATCATTTGGACGGGTATGCGGCGGCCCTCGTGCAACGCCTTCACGCCCGCCTCGGCAACGACGGCGGCGCAATAACCGTCCCAGCAATTCGCAGCGGTTGCCGGGAACTCACCAGTCATGGCGAAGCGTAGGAAGTCGCGGTTCTGCCGACGGTAGGCATCGGCATAGCGGGTTCGCCAGTCGGCGTCGTAGCTCGTGCTCTGTGCAAGCGCAGAATCGATGCGAGTGTAGGCGACGTTGTTCATCGCAACGGTCCCCCGCTCGCCGATCAGCTCGGCACGGACATCGTAACCATAGGCGGCATTGTTGTTGATCTCGATGTTGACGAGTTGGCCATCGACCGTCTCCAGCACCATGAAGACAGGCGCGACTCGGGCATCTGAGCGCTTTGGCTGGAAGGCTGAGATCGACGCATATTCCGTCGAGAGCACATAGCGCACGACATCGAACTCGTGTGGAGCCGAATTGGTGATAGCCATAGCGCCGGTGAAATCTGCAGCCGGCGTTTCGACATTGCGGTGAAAATTGTGCATCATCAGGGGCTGGCCAAGGCGGCCGTCTGCGAGCGCCCGCTTAATCTCTTCGTAGGAGCGATCGTAGCGCCGCATGAAACCAAGCTGGACGAATTTCGCGCCCGACTTCTGTTCGGCCTCCATCACCGCTATACAGTCAGCGGACGCTTGCGAGAGGGGTTTTTCGCACAAGACACGCTTGCCGGCGGCAATGCAGGCCTTCGACAGCGGCGCATGCGTGGCGTCAGGGCTCGCCACGATGATTGCGTCCACGTCCTTCCGCGCAACAACGCCTTCTGGATCGGTGGAGATGTCGAGCGCACCAAAGGTGTCGGCCACAGTGCGGGCACGCGCCTCATCCCTATCGCACACCAGCTGAAGGCTTGCTCCGGGAAGGTCTTCCGCCACTATCCTGGCGTGGTCGGCGCCCATCACACCGGCACCGATCACAGCAATCCGTATTGTCATATTTCTTCTGCTTTGTTCGACGTGAAGTGGCTAGTGGCGCCAAGGGTCATCAGGGCCGGTCGACGGCAGAGGTTTCCCGAGGAAAACGATCGAGCCGCCCGCCGATCCAGCTCGAAAGACGGCGCATTGTCATTGTGATCATGCATGCAATTCATGCTCGATTTCCGCCTCGAGGTCAGCCATGGTTTCACCGCCGGCCATCAGGTCGGTGATCTCCTCGCGGGTCTTCTCGCGCTTCCGGAAATCGGCGGCGATCGCACCGCGAATGAGGACGGCGAAATGGTCTCCCACCGCCATCGCGTGCATCACCTGGTGGGTGATGAAGACGACCGCGAGACCGCGCCGCTTGGCTTCATTGACGATGCGCAGCACGTGAGCTGCCTGCTTGACGCCGAGCGCTGCCGTCGGCTCATCGAGGATCAGAACACGAGCGCCGAAATGCACGGCGCGGGCAATGGCCAAAGACTGGCGTTCGCCGCCTGACAGGCCACCGACCAGCCGGTCGCCGTCGTCGATACGCGTGATGCCGAAATCCCGCACCGCTTTCACCGCGATCTCGTTGGCGCGCTTGCGGTCGTAGATCTTGAACGGACCCCAACCCTTTGTCGGCTCCAACCCAACGAAGAAGGAGCGGCCAATGCTCATTAAGGGGAACGTTCCGCCGAACTGGTGCACGGTGGCAATGCCCCGCTCCTGCGCAGCGCTCGGACGGTCGAAGCTGACCGCCTTTCCGTCCATCAGGATCTCGCCGCTGGTCGGTTTGTGGACGCCTGCCAACACCTTGATGAGAGTGGACTTCCCGGCGCCGTTGTCGCCGAGGAGACACAAGACCTCACCCCGGCGAATTTGCAGCGAGATGTTATGCAACACGTCGATCGGGCCGAAAGACTTGTTGACATTTTTCAGTTCGAGAATGGCAGGTTTTTCGCTCATGATTGTCGCATCTTTCGTTCTTCCAAGCAGTCGCTGATCGCAACTGCAGCCGCATCGCTCAGTGCTGTATGGGTGCCCTCGGCACGCTTTGTTTTGAACCTCGCCAATAAGACAGAGCCAGTTCCCGGAATGCCTGATTCATCAGAACCGCCGTCAAAAGCATCACGCCGATGATCAGGTTCGACCAGTTCCGGTCGATCTGGGTGAAGTAGATGCCCTGGCTGACAATGGCGAACGTGATGGTACCGACGAAGATGCCGATGACCGAGCCGAACCCTCCCGTGAGCAGCACGCCGCCGACCACCACGGACACGATCGCGTTGAAGATGAAGTTCATTCCGCCGGAAACCTGGGCCGAGTTGAACAGGATCGCCTGGCACATGCCAACGAATGTGGCGCTAACGGCGGACAGCACGAACAGTGCGATGGTCATGCGGTTTGTCGGTATGCCTGCATTGCGGGCGCTGACGCGATCGCCGCCCATTGCAAACAGCCAGTTGCCATAGCGGGTCTTGTGCAGCACGAAGCCAATGATGACAGCGAACACCACCCACCAGACGATGATGACCTGATGGCTTCCACCGATAAGCTGTCCGAACAGGAATTTGGCCCATTCGGGAGCGGTGACGGCAACGCTGGCGTTGCCAGTTAACAACACGGAGCCACTGAGCACCAAGCCCTGCATCGCAACCAGGGTGGCGAGCGTGATGATCAACGAAGGCACCGAGGTGCGGATCGTCAGCAAACCATTGACGAGGCCGACCGCCACGCCGACCGCCAGGGCGCCGGCCATGCCTACCGCGATGGGCAGGTCATAGTAGCCGCTAAGGATGGCGGTGGTCATAGAGCCCGCGGGGATCAATGCGCCGATGGAGATGTCGAGTTCACCCGAGATCATCAGCAGACCGACCGGAATGGCGACAATGCCGAGATTGGCGGCGAAATTCACCCAGCTCGCCGCGCCAAGGAGTGTGCCCAGGTCCACGCCACCGAAAAACACGAAGAACAGCACCACCCCGATCAGGCTGAGGATCGAGCCGGCTTCCGGGCGGCGCAACAAGGATTTGATTGCCTCAGTCATGGCGGTCCCTCAAGCCTTCTTCGATGAGTAGCTGAGCGCCAGCTGCCGAAAGGTGTCGTTGGTGAGCACGGCGATCAGGAGAAGCGCGCCGATGATGACGCTTCCCATGTTGGGATCGATACCCGTGAAGTAGATGCCCTGGTTTACGATGGAGAAGGTGATCGTGCCGAACACGATACCTACGACCGAGCCAAATCCGCCGGTAAGCAGAACGCCCCCGATGACCACGCACATGATCGAATTGAAGATGAAGGACTGCCCAGCCAGAACCTGAGAGCTCTGGTAAACCATCACCTGGCTGACTCCGATGAACGCGGCGGAAAACCCCGAAAGCATGAATAGACCGATGGTAAGCCGTTTGGTGGGGATGCCCGCGTTGCGCGCGCTCTCCTTGTCGCCCCCGAGTGCATAGATCCAGTTGCCCACGGGCGAAATGTGGAGGAGCCAGAGAAGGGCGGCGATGTAGACGAGCCACCAGAGAATCGTCACTTGGAACATGCCCCCGAGATATTGGCCGAGAAGCATCTTCGTGAGTTCGTCGGGTACCAGCGAGACACCGGTGCTGCCGGCGATCATCACCGTAAGACCCAGCGTCAGGCCCATTGTGCCGAACATCGTTCCTATTGTGATTATCAGCGACGGGATCGTGGTTCGCGTGACGAACACGCCGTTGATCAAGCCGATGGCGAGACCGAGCCCAAGCGCGGCCGTGATGCCGAGCCAATCAGGCAGGCCATAGTAGCCGGATATGATCGCAGCCGTTAGGGAGGCCGCGGGAATCACGGCGCCGACCGAGATGTCCAGCTCACCAGCGATCATCAGCAGCCCTATCGGCAGAGCGATGATGCCGATCTCGGAGGCGATGCTCAGCCAACTGGCCGTACCGGCTGCTGACAAAAAGCCACTGCCTCCGAATATGGCGAAGAACAGAAAGACTGCGACCATGCCCAGGAACGAGCCCGTCTCGGGCCGCCGCGCGAGACGACCCAGGGCCAGTCCAGAACCGCCGCGGTTTGCCAACGGCGTTGGGGTGGATGTCACGGGATGTGCCGTCATCATGGGTAATCCGCGAGTTATCGAGCGCCAAAATTGCGGTCGCTATGGAAGTACAAAGAACTGACCGCCCGCCTCACAAGGCGGGCGGTCGTAAGGACACCTAGCGCGCGCCGGCCTTCACGCCGGCAATGGTCAGCTCGACAGTGTTCTTGTCGATGATACCAGGACCGGTGAGGATCTCGCGCGTCGGCACAGTCAGCCCGTAGTTTATCTTGCCATTCAAGATCGAGACGGCGAGGTAGCCTTGCCAGTAGCCCTGCTGGTCGATCGCGCAGGCCTGCTTCCCATCTCTGATGTTGTTCAGGATGGTCTCGTCAAAGTTGATGCCGCACAGCTGAACCTGCCCGGCCTTGCCGGCCTGGGTGAGGCCGTTCATGGCCGAATTGGCGTCGACATTGCCGATGGTGAACACAGCGGTCACGTCTTGATGCTGCAGAAGATAGGCCTTCACCGCCTGCGCTACTGCTGTTGCCGAGCCGAAAGAGGTGGCTGGCAACGGCAACACATCGGCCTCGCCGCCGCCATTCTTCATCCCCTCCTTGAAGCCACCACAATAGGCCTCGATATTGGCCGCACCCGGCAGTGTGTTGATGCAGACGCCTTTCTTGTTGCCGGCCTTGGCGAGATACTCGCCGCCGGCGACGCCGCCCTTGTAGTCGTCCGAGCCGACATAGTTCATGGCGCCGAGGCGATCTGCCGCCTGCAAACCGCCGGCATTGTAGATGACAAGCGGGATGCCAGCGTCCACAACCGCCTTGAACGCCGGATCCATGGCTTCCGGCACCCAGTCAGGACCGACAATGGCGTCGGCCTTCTGGTCGATGGCTTGGCGGATCAGTTCGGCCGCGTCCACACCCAGATTGTCGTAGTTCTGCGGCCCGAGCCAGGTGACTTTACCGCCTTGAGCTTCAACGACCTTCCCGGCGTCTTCGGCACCACGCTTGACGATCGACCAGAATGGATCGTCCGGCTTGCCGCCGATAACGAAGATGTCGGCGGCGAGCGTCACGCCGGTGCTGAATGCGGTAAGCACCGTTGCCGACACGAGCGTCTTGAAAAGTTTCATGGTCTTCCTCCCAGGTTGACCCGCCCCGCGGGTTTGAAAAAACATGGCCGATCCGCTCACCCTCCTCCGGGCACACAAAGCGAAACAGCGACTGTTGATTACTCTGCCGGCATGTCAGAGGCCCTGCCGTCGGGGGCTTCCTGCTTGGCGCGGAGCTTTTCTTTCTTCTTGCGAAAGCGCGCCTTCATAGCCTCGTCGGCCTCCTTGCTTCCGTCGTGCCAAGTGCCGAAAAGCTTATCGAGAGGGACCAGACCGTCACCGCCGTAGTTCACCTCGAAATACTTGTGGTGCAGGTAGTGGACGTAGGAATGGCTATCGAGCTTGACCTTGTCGGTAAGTTCGAAGGTCTCAAACCCAAGATGGCCATTCACCGCTCCGAAGCCGGCCCCATGCAGCGTGAAGTACGCGCAGACCGGGTTGGATGGGATCAGCAGGTGCAGCCAGGCTTCGGCATGGTAGAGGAACCCTTCCACCGGATGCATGGACAGCGACGACCACGGACTGGGGTTGATCGAGTTGTGGTGAACCGAGTGCACCCATTTGTAGAGCGGCTGCCAATGGATGGCGCGGTGCAGGAAGAAGAAATAGATCTCGTGCACGGCCGGCGCGATGATGACGAGGAACGATAGGTAAAGCCAATTCGTCGTCCAGGGCAGCCAGACCGCCCAGCTATTGGCGTAGGCCCAAAGCATCACGATTTCGACCACGGTCCACAGCGGTATGGTGATGAAAAACGATCGGCCGAAATTGTCGATATTCTGGCTCTGAAACCAGAAGACGTCGGACGGCGCGTCGGAGGGGAATTTTGGATTATACTTGAAGCGCGTCTCTTGCTTGCGCTGGATGTAATAGCGCAGCTCAAAGAACCCGTAGAAGAGAAAAATGCCCCCCGCGTTCAGGCCGTAAAGCCAAAGGTAGTTGAGCAGCGAAAAGGAAGCCAGGCTGTCCCAGCTCGGAATGAGCAAGTTGACCCAAATGATTGCCGTGGCCATGTGGAACGCGTTCCAAGGCCACAGAAACTCGGGAATCCAAGCTAGTACCTTCTTGGCGTTGAACGGGCGATGCCAGATCGGCACCGGTTCGGCGCGGCGGCGCGGGACCCAGTTTCCGCGTTTGTCGCGCGTTCCATACTGAAGGTCATCCATCTGAACAGCGCCTCCTGGCCGACCAATCCCGGTTTGCCTTCACCCGATTGGCCTCAACGGAGGCGATTCATATCGGAGGCTTGATATCGTCGGAACACAAAAATAGTATTGAGGTTGCATTTGTATCATAATGTCTCACTCATGATGATACAGTAGAGGGACGGTTCTATGAGGCGACCGACGATTCGCGACCTCGCTCAAACCGCTGGCGTATCAGTGGCCACCGTGAACAGAATCCTCAGCGGCACTGTTTCCGTTCGCCCAAAAACCGTGCAACGAGTACAAAGCGCAGCCGAAGAAATCGGGTTCTATGGGATCGGAGCGATCGACGACCGAGCCAAGAAACTATCGCCCCATCACCGATTTGGTTTCCTGCTGCAGCAATCTACCCGTGAACTCTACCAACTGTTCGGAAAGAAAATCATCGCAGCCTGTCGCGATCGTCGCGACGAGGTGGTCGAGGCTGTCGTCGAGTTTGTCGATCTACTGACGCCGGAGACTATCTCTAGCCGCCTCATCGCGCTTGGCGACACTTGCGACGCAGTCGCGGTGGTTGCCGCAGATCACCCAATCATAGGTCAGGCCATCCGTTCACTGAAGGAAATGGGGAAGCCCGTTGTTGCTTATATTACTGACCAATCCGCGCCGGAACGGGCAGCGTACGTGGGCACGGACAACTGGAAGCTGGGACGCACAGCGGCATTCTTGGTTGCGCAAACCACCCAAGGTCCAGGGCGCATTGCGGTTTTCATAGGCAATCACCGGTATCAATGCCAAGACGTCTCAGACGCCAGCTTCCGTTCGTACTTGCGCGAACACGCTCCGCGGCTCGCAGTGGAAGAAAGTCGCCCTACTCGTGAGGAATCGAGTGAAGCTTATCGTATGGTAGCCGAGCTCCTGAAGACGACTGATGACCTTGTGGGAATTCTGATCGTCGGTGGTGGAATAACCGGGGTGCTCCGTGCGCTGCGAGAGGTCCCTGCCGAAAGGCGAGCGGGAATCAAGCTGGTTTGCCGTGACATTGGCCCCGAGACGCGAAAAGGCTTGTCCGAGGGAATGATCACCGCAGCGCTTTGTCATCCACTCGAGGCGACCTCGGCCCTCCTTGTGCAGACGATGATTGACGTGATTGGACCGCAAGCACCGGTCGCGACCCTTCAGCGGTCCATACCTTTTGAAATAGTCACGCCGGAAAACATCTGACGCATTTATCTCGGCGATGCCTCAGAGGGATGCTAGTCGGAACACCCGCGCGCCGATGTCATAGGCCATCGCCAGCGCGCGGCGCCACCGCCGCCCAGGTGCCGATCCCGATGCGCGGTACCGAGCGGCCATCCCAAAGCTCCATCATCTCATACCCGCCTCCTCAACGACGCAGGCTGGCGTGGCGGGCATGCTCGCGGATCTCTTCGCGAGAAATGCCAGCATCCGCCAGTGTGCTGTCTGGGGCCTGCCTCAAGCTCGCAAGCGTCTGGCGATAGGCCAGCCAGCGGGCGAAACGGTGTCGAAGTTTATCGAACATGATCGTCTCCTTTGGCGCGCAGAATGGCCGCGCGCTGGGGTTGGTCGAAAACGCAAAGCATCTGCGCGAAGCGCATGCGCGTTTCGCAAGGATTCGCTGACTTCTTGGCCAGCCGAGGCGCTTGTCACTGTCGCTCCAGGCAGGATTGTTCAACTCCTTCAATGCCTGCATACTTGCGCGTGATGCCCGCTTCGCGCTACAGCCACGCTCGCAAGGAGTTTTTCATTTCTGCAAAATGAATATCGACTGGGACGATCTGAGGCTGTTTCTCGACGTTGCGCGGCTGGGTGGCTTGAGCGCAGCGACGGGAACCACGCGCCTCAGCGCAGCCACCCTTGGACGTCGCGTCACCGCGCTCGAAAAGCAGATCGGCGAACCGCTGTTCGTGCGCCAGCAGACAGGCTACCGGCTGACCCCGGTCGGTGAAGAACTGCTGCGGCGCGCCGAAGACGTCGAGGCAGCAATGCAGTCGCTGACCCGCTGGCGCGAGGGGAACCTGCCCGACCGCATTGTCCGCGTCTCGGCCGGGCCATGGACCTCAGCCTTCGTTTCCGCCCATATCGGCGAGATCTGGACGGTCGATGACGGCATAAGGGTGGAGCTCGTCACCACCACCGACCGCGTCGACATCGGCCGCCGTGCCGCCGACATCGGCATCCGCGGCGAGCGCCCGACCGAACAGTGGTTGGCCGGCCGTCAGAGCGGCAAGATCGCCTACGCCATTTATTCCGGACGCCACCTGATCAACGGCATCGCCGCCGGGTTGTTCGTCGGCGTCACCGGCGAAGCGGCAAACATTGCCTCGGCGCGCTGGCTGCAAGCCCATCACGGCGACCGCATCGCCGTGCGCGGCAACAACACCCATTCGGTGCGCGAACTGGTCGCCGCCGGCGCCGGCCTTTCGATCTTTCCGTGCTTCGTCGGTGACAGCGATCCGCGGCTGGTCCGCGTCGCTCAGCCTATCCCCGAACTCGAAACCGACCAATGGATCGTCAGCCATCACGAGGAACGTCACGCGCCGCCGGTGCGAAAAGTCGCCGACCGGATTACCGCCTTGATGCGGGCGCACCAGCCGCTGTTTCGCGGCGAGACGCCGATCCGGTAAGCCTAAGGCGTCGATCGGCCGTCAACTGAGCCGCATGCTGGCACTCATGCCGGACTCCTGCGCCGTCAGGGCTAGGCCGTAGTACTTCAACAGGGACTCGAACTCGCCATGCCGCTGCGTCCAGCCGCTATTCGCGGCACCGACCATCGACCCCAGCGGACGCATTGTTCCATGGCTGACCACCGTCAAAAAAGCGCTGTTAACCAAATTTTCTAACCCGCCAATGCTTATTCGCGCGACTGAAGGGGTGAGGTGATCGATGTGCGATTCGAACATAAGCGCATTTCCGCTGCATCGGCGGCGAAAATTGGTCGAAGGGATCGCCCTGGTCCTGGAGTCCAAGAACGGGGAGGACGCGAACGCCTTCTGGCGCAACACCGCCAAGGCAATTCTCGTTCAATTATCCGAATCAGGAATTGCACCCGGGCTGGCCGAACAGGAAGTCGGAACGCTTCTTCATGCTGTCTTGGATGATATAGCCACCCGCAGTGCGGCGAAACTAGCACGATAGCATTGGCTGGCTCACGACGATGGGTTGCCGCGTGGCACCACTGCATCCGTCAAATGCAAGGTTTTTCAATGCGGATGAAATGATAGCCGCGTTCGTCGAAATCATGCCTCACCGTTGCAGACATCAGCCAGTCGGGTCATGAAGGGCTCGGATGAGCCCTGACGCCCCCTACTGCGCAATCGGGGAGGAAATCCTGCGCATGGGCGCGATCACGCCCGGTCTATGTAGCTGCCCCCACCATGCGCGCCTATAACACGAAGAACTCGTCCACTGTGAGGAATGTGCTCGGGTCCAGGGCGGCAAACTTGACAGTCGCCGCGCCTCCTGCTCCGTCCACATCGAACAGCAGATCGCCGGTCTCCTTGTCGTAAATGATGTGGTCGTTGTCATCGATGGCGTGCTTGCCGACGATGAAAACCGCAGCGGAAAGCGAGCCGGCCGACAGCCCGACGAATGCGGAGCTGTCCAGCCAGAACACATCGTCGAGCGCATTGAAGTCTTCTATCCTGTCGTAGTTCGCCGGCCCAAGTGCGTCGAACACGAAGACATCCCTGCCCCCCTCGCCGGCCAGCCGGTCGCGGCCGGCGCCGCCATTGAGGATGTCGTCGCCAGCACCACCTCGCATGTCGTCGGAGCCGGCGCCGCCGTCGAGGACGTCGTTGCCAGTGTCACCGCGGACGCCGTCTGCGCCCTCACCACCGCTGATCTCGTCATCGCCACCGCCGCCCTTCAGCCAATCGGTGCCCGCGCCTCCAATGATGTCGTCGGCGCCCGCGCCGCCGAACAGCTGGTCGTGGCCGGCACCGCCGTCGAGCGTATCGTTGAACGGGGTGCCGCTGATGCGGTCGCCCCCGCCCAGCGCGGCGACGAGCACGGCATGATCATGGCTTGCGTAGCTCGCGATGTTTTTGGCCTCGGTCAGGGTAATGGATTCGGCCGGCGGAGTGACGGTGATCGTAATCGTCGCCACATTGCTGTGGCCCTGGCCGTCCGTAGCGTAAACCGTAAAGCTGTCGGTGCCGATGAACCCTGCCTCCGGTGTGTAATCGAACAGGTTTCCGCTCAGAAAATCCGCATGATAGTGCAGGGTAGTGCCATAATGACCCTGGTGAAACGGGTAGTAGTTACCGTCGAAACTCGTCTCCTGCTCCAGGGTGCCGCTGTCCGGCCCGTCCAAGACGATAAAGTTCAAGAGATCGTAGTCGGCATCTGTCGCGCTGAACTTGACGTCGTCGAGAGATTGCGCCTGCGAAATCGACAAGTCCAGGTCGGCAACGGTGGGCGCGTGATTAACGAAGGTGTCGGACTGAAGCACGCCCCCTTTCAAGATGATCTGGTGCTGACCGTATTGGGTGTTTTCGCCGCCGAAATATTCGTTCGCCCCGATCCATGTCACCGTGAGGTCGTCGGGGCTGTCGGCGCTGATCGAGACGATCCGGACCGACTGGAAAGCCGCCTGGTCGGACACGGTGCGGAGAAAATTGCCTTCGTTGTCGAAGACCTGCGTTTCCACTGTCGTCCAGGTTTCGGTCCTGCCCTCGTGGGTGAAGCTGGTGATGGTGAAGAAGCCATCGAAGACATCGACCGAAGCTAGTTCGATCCCACCGTAAGGGAAATCCGGCTTTGCGCCTATCGGTCCGATTACGTCGCCGTCTGTTTCCGTAATGCTGAAAAGGACCGAGTCAGGGGTCGGATTGGGATTCTCTGGTTCGTTCCATACGATGAGTTCACTGCCATTGCTTAAGGTCGGCATCCTGTCTCTTCCTTGCCTTTGCGCCTGGACGTGCTGCGGATGCCCCCAATTCTAACAGTAACATGTTGCGCGAGACGGATCGGTGACAAACCCAACCGCCTTTCTCCTTCTTCGAATGTGGTTAATTCGGTGATCATGCCGAACTGTCTGATTGGATTCGGCAATGGGCCGACGCTGGTGAAATCCAGTCGGCGATGCGGCGAGCCGACGAGGTGCGGTCGTGCTGGGCATCAGGCACTGCGGACCCGAAGCGATCTGATCGACCTTTTGCGTCGAGCCCATTTGTACCACCCAGGCCAACATACGGATGGAGCCAACCGTGGCCTCACCGATGTCGCCATGCTCAACGGCACCAATACATCTGAAGTAAGCCGCCTCCTGCTCTTCGCTTTCCTGCCCCGAAAGTTGCGGCCAGCATCGTCGCAGCATGCTGGCACTCGTGCCCCGGCCGGGCTCCAGCGCCACTCCAGCCCCGATGGCGATTGCCATGACGCCTCGCGTGCAATAGGCCTTTGCCGGAAAAGGCCAGGGAGGATTGCCGTGAGAGAACCAGCCGGGACATGGCGCGTCGGCATCCTTTTTTCGCGCAGCGGCATCACCTCGGTCACCGAAAGCGAGCACTTCTATGGAACCGCGCTCGCCATCGAGGAGATCAATGCCGGCGGCGGCGTGCTGGGGCGGCAGATCGAGCCGATCGCCTACGATCCTGGCAGCGACCCCGAGGCGTTCCGCTCGCTGGCCCGCAAGCTTCTGACCGAAGACGATGTCAACGTCATCTTCGGCTGCTCGATGTCGGGCAGCCGCAAGGCGGTGCTGCCGATCGTCGAGCGCTACAACGGCCTGCTCTGGTACCCGTCGATCTACGAAGGATTCGAATATTCGGAAAACGTCCTCTACACCGGCGCCACCCTCAACCAGAATACCTTCGCACTAGCCGACTTCATCCTGCAGCGTTACGGACCGCGCGTCTTCATGGCCGGGTCCGACTACATCTATCCGCATGAATCCAACCGGGTGATGCGCGACCTCCTGGAATGCAAGGGCGGCACCATCGTCGAGGAACAGTATGTGCCGCTCGACGCCGATGAACGCCGCATGCGCCGGCTGATGGCCGACATCGAGAAGGCCGCGCCGAACGCCGTCTTCTCGACCGTCATCGGCCGCAGCGCACAGATCCTCTACAGGCTCTATGCTGAAGCCGGCATCGACCGGACACGGCGGCCGATCGCCAGCCTGACCCTCGCCGAAGGCGAGATTCGCGTGATCGGCGCCGAGCACTGCACCGGGCATGTGCTGGCCGCCCCCTATCTGGCGAGCGTCGACAGCGGCGAGAACCAGCGCTTCGTCGGTGAGCTCGCTCGCCGCTTCGGCGATCGCACGACGGCGACCATGTGGTCGCAGACGGCGTATACGCAGGTCCACCTGTTCGCCCGCGCGCTGGAAAAGGCCGGAACCCTCGACACGTACCGCCTCGGCCAGGCGGCGCTTGAGGTCGACTATGCGTCGCCGGAGGGCAGGATGATGTTCGACCAGGAAAACCGCCACGTCTGGTCGACGCCACGCATCGGCATCGCCAACGCCACCGGGCAGTTCGACATCGCCTGGCAGTCGCAGGTCGCGATCCGGCCAGACCCCTATCTTGCTGCGACCCATTTCGAAGAGCCGTGGCTCTAGATGACGGCGACGCTCAAACGCATCCTTAGCGATCTCCGGCAGGCGAAGATCCTCGTCGTGCACCCGAAGGACGAGGATGGCGCCGCCCTCGTCGACCACCTCAGGCGCCTTGGCTGCGAAGTCAGGGCGGCGTGGCCGCCGCCGGCCTCGATCCCGGCCGACATCGACACGGTGTTCGTGCAGGTCGGCGAGGCGCCGACCGACGCGATGGTGTCGCTCATCGAGGGCGCCAACGCCGCCGTGGTCGCCATCGTCACCTATGAAAGCCCGACCTCGATCAAAGCGATCATCGACCTCAACGCCCATGGCGTCATCACCAAGCCGCTCAGGCAGTTGGGCGTGCTGACGCAGTTTGCACTGGCCCGCTACCGCTACGGCTACGAAGGGCGGCTGGCCAACAAGGTGCGCAAGCTGGAGGATACGCTGAAGGGACGCCGGACGATCGAGAAGGCGGTCAAGGTGCTGGTCGAGATGAACGGCGTCGATGAGGAAACCGCCTACAAGCTGATCCGCGACCAGGCGACATCGAAGCGGGTGGCCCTGGTTTCGGTGGCCGAAGGCATCCTCGCCGCGCAGGAGGCGATGCGGACTTTCGGCTTCGGGATTTCCGCGCCAGGCAATCAGAAATAGCCGGACAGCCGACAGCCCGACAAGATTATCGCATCAGAAAGTTCTTACAACCATCTGATTTTATTCCTCTAAACAGCCACTTCCTTGCGCGGCAGACTGCCGGGCTCTTTGGCCCTTGACGCGGCCTCCCGGCTGTGCAACTTCTTAAAGCACGAGCAGGTTTGCTCATCGGCAGGAGTGCCGTTTCACATTGATGGCTATGTAGCCCTTGGCTCGCGGATGATGTCCGCGCCAGGGGTTTTTTGCGTTTGGAGACTGGACTTGGCAATATCTGAGCAAGCTTCCGCGGACCTCCGTCTGGCCTGCATCCAGTTCCAGCCGGCCGTCGGCCGGTTGGACGATAATCTCAAGTCGATGGAGCGGCTGATCCGCCAGGCCGCCGGGCTCGGCGCAACGGTGGTGGTGCTGCCGGAACTCGCCGACAGCGGCTATGTCTTCGACAGCCAGGAAGAGTTGGCCGCAATCGCCGCCCCCATCCCTGCCGGACGCAGTGCCGTGCTGCTATGCTCGCTAGCCTATGAACTCGGAATGCACATCGTCAGCGGCCTTGCCGAGCGCGATGGCGACCGGTTCTTCAACGCAGCCATGCTGTGCGGGCCGTCCGGCCCTATCGGCACCTACCGCAAGCTGCATCTGTGGAACCGGGAGAAGCTCTATTTCCAGCCGGGCAATCTCGGCCTGCCGGTGTTCGATACGGCGATCGGCAGGATCGGCGTGGCGATCTGCTACGATGGCTGGTTCCCCGAGACCTACCGGCAGCTGGCGCTGCAGGGTGCAGAGCTGGTCTGCGTTCCCACCAACTGGGTGCCGATGCCCGGCCAGGGCCATCACCTCGAACCGATGGCCAACATCCTGCACAAGGCGGCCGCCCACAGCAACGGCATCTACATCGCCTGCGCCGACCGCGTCGGCACCGAGCGCGGCCAGCCCTTTGTCGGCCGGAGCCTGATCGTCGGGCCGACCGGCTGGCCGATCGCCGGCCCGGCCAGCGAGCAGGACGAGGAAATCCTCATCGCCACGATCAGGCTCGGCGACGTCGCCAGGAGCCGGGCGCTGAGCGAGCGTAACGACGCTATCGGCGACCGCCGCACCGACGTCTACGGATAACCAGGAAGAAGCCGGCACGAACCGGTACGATCAACACTGAGAAAGGGGAATACCATGACAAACAGAACAGTGATCCTTGCAATCGCCAGCGCCGCCTTGGCCGGCGTCGCCGTGGCGACCACCGCCTTCGCCGAGGACGGGCCAATCAAGATCGGCATCCCGGTGGGACTGTCGGGCGCCAACAGCGTCGTCGCGCCCTCGGTCGTCCAGTCGGCCGAATTGGCGGTCGCCGAGATCAACGAAGCTGGCGGTGTGCTGGGGCGGCAGCTTGCACTGGAGATCGCCGACGACGCCTCCGGTGCAGCCGGCGCGCAGAAGGCCTTCGATGCGCTGGTCTTCCAGAAGGAGGTCAACGCCGTTATCACCATGGAGACGAGCGCGGCGCGCAATGCCGGCCTGCCGATCATCTCGAAGGGCGACATCCCTTACATCTACACCTCGTTTTACGAGGGCAAATCCTGCAACGCCAATTTGTTCGTCAACGCCTGGGTGCCCGAGCAGCAGGTCCCGCCGATCGTCGACAATTTCATCAAGTCGCAAGGCGCCAGGAAATTCTTCCTGATCGGCTCGGACTATGCTTTCGGCCGCGGCATGCTGGAGTTCGCCAAGGCTTACATCGAGAAGTCGGGCGCCAGCATCGTCGGCGAGGAATACCTGCCGATGGAAGGCAGCGACTGGACGGCGATCATCTCCAATCTGAAGGGCTCTGGCGCCGATGCCGTGATCACCTCGACGGCGGGCGGCGCGCCCAATGTCACGTTGACCAAGCAGTTGCGCGGCGCCGGTGTCACCATCCCCTACGGCAACCTGGCCGTCGATGAAGGAACCGCCAGGAGCATGGGCGCAGACGCGGCCGGAATCTTCATTTCCGCTTCCTATGTCACCAGCATCGACAGCGCCGCCAACAAGAGCTTCCTTGCCGCCATGCAGAAGAAATTCGGCGCCGAACTTCGCACGCCGAACGACCTTTCGGTGCCGGAATATGAAGGCATCTATCTCTACAAGGCCGCAGTCGAGAAAGCCGGGTCGACCGACACCGCCGCTGTGCTCGCAGCCCTACCTGAAGTATCCTTTGTCGGCCCGCGCGGCACGGTCTCGATGAGCAGGCAGCACCATGCTCCGCTGACCATGTATCTCGGCCAGGTAAAGCCGGATGGCTCGGTCACGGTGGTCGACACTTTCGAGGGCGTCGACCCTGGCGAACAGTGCCCGACCCTGTAGTCGCGCCGGCAATCGTTACGGGGTGGCGATTGTCCCCCGCCCCTTCCACATGATCGGGGACTTGCCATGATGCTTCTCCTGGACATGGTGACGACGGCGGCGATCCTGTTCATCGTCGCCGCTGGCCTGCTGGCGATTTTCGGGGTGCTGAAGATCATCAATTTCGCGCACGGCGCCTGGCTGACGATCGGCGCCTATTGCGCGGTGGCAACAGCCGGCCTTGGGCTCAACCCCTGGCTGGCGCTGCCGATCGCCTTTGCCGTCGGCGCAGTCCTTGGCGGCATCACCGAATTGGTCATCGTGCGGCCGCTCTATCGCCGCCCGCTCGACGCGATCCTGGCGACCTGGGGCCTGGGCATCGTCATCGGTCAGTTGATCACGCTGTGGTTCGGGCGCGACGTGCAATTCACTCCCAATCTCCTGTCGGGCACCGTCGATGTGTTTGGCGTCGGCTATTCGCTCTACCGGCTGTTTGCGGTCGCCGCCGCGCTGGCGATCGGGCTCGCCTTCACCTTCCTTCTCGAGGGCACGCGGCTCGGCCTGTCGGCGCAGGCAGTGATCATGAACGAGATGCTGGCGCGCGCGCTCGGCATCGACACCGCGCGCGTGCGCCTCGCCACCTTCATGATCGGCACCGGGCTCGCCGCGCTGGCCGGCGTGCTGTTGACGCCGCTGACCAGCGTCGACCCGAACATGGGCGTCGCCTGGCTGATCGGCTCGTTCATGCTGGTCATGGTCGCCGGCTCGTCCTTCTCGACGCTGGCCGTCGCCTGCCTCGTCTTCGGTGGCGCCCAGGTTCTGGTCAGCACTTTCGTCAGCCCCATTTTCGGCGGCATCACGGTGGCGGTCCTCTGCGCCCTGGTGCTGCGCATCAGCCCGAAGGGATTTGCCCGTGCCTGAGAGCCGTTCCACCCCACCAAGGGCCTGGCTGTTTGCCGCGCTGGCGCTTGCAACGGCGGTCGTCGTCATCATCGGCCCGGCGCTGTTCGACCGCTTCACGCTCAATGTGCTGACCCGCTCGATGATCTACGCTATGTTGGCAGTGACCGTCGACATCCTGTGGGGCTACACCGGCATCCTGACCTTCGGCCAGGCTGCGTTCTTCGGCACCGGCGCATATGCCAGCGCGATGGTGCTCAGCCATCTCGGCGCCTCCCCGGCGCTGATGGTCCTGGCGCTTGCATTGGCGATCATCGTGCCGGTGCTGCTCGGTGCCTTCGTTGGCTGGCTGTCATTCGGCCACGGCTCGACGCCGCTCTATGCGACGGTGATTTCGCTGGTCGTGCCGATCGTGGTCACGCAGCTGGTGTTTTCGGGTGGCGTGTGGACCGGATCGAGCAGCGGGCTGGTCGGCTATTCCGGCCTGCCGCTCGGCTTGCCGGGCTATTTCCGGCTGACCGGCGTCTGCCTCATCGTCACCACGCTCGTCGCCCTGGTCTTCACCCGCTCGGATGCCGGCAAGCTGCTCGTCGCCATTCGCGACAATGAAGCGCGCTGCGCCTATCTCGGTCTCGATCCGCAGCGGCTGAAGATCGTGCTGACGACGATCCTTGCCGGCGTCGCCGGCATTGCCGGTTTCCTCTATGCCAACGCCTCGGGCGTGGTGGCGCCGGAAAACACCGGCTTCGTCTTCGGCACCGAGATCGTCATCTGGACGGCGCTGGGCGGCCGCGGCACGATCATCGGGCCGGTGATGGGCGCGATCGGCATCGATTACCTGAGCGCCCAGCTTTCCGGCGACCTGCCCTTCCTGTGGAACCTGGTGGTCGGCGCGCTGTTCGTCGTGATGATCATCCTGTTGCCGAACGGGCTGGCGCAACTGGCCAGAATGGTCCTGCCGCGCCGCAATGGAGAGCAGACCAGCCAACCTGGGTGCCCTGCCCTCGTCGCCGAGCCGAGCGGCAACGGATTGGAGGTCGGCGACCGCGTGCTCGCCGTCAGCGGCCTCGGCAAATCCTTCGGCAGCCTGCAGGTGCTGCAAGGGATCGACCTCGACGTTCGCGCCGGCGAGCTGGTCAGCCTCGTCGGTCCGAATGGCGCAGGCAAGACGACGCTGATGCGCTGCCTGACCGACGGCACCGAAGCCACGACCGGAACCGTCACCATCGCCGGCCAGGACATCAGCGGCATGACGCCGAATGAAATCGTCGCCCTCGGGGTCGGACGCAAGTTCCAGGTGGCGAGCGTCTTCGACAGCCTGACCGTCGCCGCCTGCCTGCGCATGGCACGCGCCTCGCGCAATGCGCCGAGCCTGCTGCGCCGCTCCGTCATGCTTGGATTGCCGACGGCCGCCGCAGACATTCTGCGCTCGACCGGCCTCGACCGCATGCTCGGTCGGCCGGTGTCGCTGCTGTCGCATGGCCAGAAGCAGAGTCTCGAGCTCGCCATGGTCGTTGCGCTCGAGCCAAAACTCATCCTGCTCGACGAGCCGACGGCCGGGCTGACCAAGGTCGAACGCACCACCATCGGCGCGACGCTGCAGAAGCTGACCGGCGAGCTCGGCTTCGCCGTCATCCTGGTCGAGCACGATCTCGATTTCGTCCGCGACATCTCGACCAGGATCGTCGTTCTCCACCAGGGCAAGCTGGTGCTCGACGGCAGCGTCGATCAGGTCGTCAATTCCGAAGTGGTGAGGACGATCTATTCGGGAGGCGCCCATGCTTGAGGCAAGGCAGGCAGAGGCCAAAACCTTCGCGCCAAAACTGTCGCTGTCGAATGTGTCGAGCGGCTACGGGCCGGTTGCCATCATCGAGGCGCTGTCGCTGGCGATCGCGCCCGGACAGATCTTCGCGCTGATGGGCAAGAACGGCATGGGCAAGACCACCGTGCTGAAAACCATCCTCGGCTTCGTGGCGCTGCGTTCGGGCGACATCCGCCTCGATGGCGCGTCCATTTCAGGCGTCTCGCAGGCTTCGCTGATCGCGTCCGGCGTCGGCTACGCACCGCAGGAGCAGGCGCTGTTCCAGGATCTCAGCGTGCGCGACAATCTGCGCCTCGCCTTGCGCTCGGATCGCGATTTTGCGCAAGCCGTGGAACGGGTTTTTGGACATTTTCCGTTCCTCGGGGAGCGCCTGTCGCAACGGGCCGGAACGCTGTCCGGCGGCGAGCAGAAGATGCTCATCCTCGGCCGCGCGCTGATGCTGCAGCCGAAGCTGTTGCTGATCGACGAGATTTCCGAGGGCCTGCAGCCCTCAGTCGTCGAACGCATCGCCGCGGCACTCAGGGAGGAGCGCCGGACGAACGGCACGACGATCCTGATCGTCGAGCAGAACCTGCCTTTCGCCCTCGGCATCGCGGACAGTTGGGCGGTGCTGAAGCTCGGCCGGATCGACGATGCCGGGGATGTGACGGCAGGCACAGCGGCCCGCGTTCTTCAGCACCTGAAGATCTGAGGCATCCATCCGGAAGGGTTGCGGCGACGGGAAATCCGAACCGGCAACCAGGACAATAGTCCGGTTCGGGGCGGCCTTTCAGTCTGGAGACCGAGTGTCCGTTCAGGGTCCTATTTTCCGCTAGCGTCGCGTCGATCGGTTTATTTGCGTCGAGCGACGCCAGCCGCGCGCAGCCGGGGATAGTGTCCTGAAGGTTCTGCAAAAAGCTTTGGAGAGGGGAACGGCCCGTGCTCTGAGGTGAGGGACGGCTATGGCACGCTGGTGACGTTTCGATCCACGCCCCCGCGGGCGACCGGCACGCCGGATCTTGGAAGATCTCCGCACATGGTTTCGATCCACGCCCCCCGCGAGAGAACCGCGAGAGGGGCGACGCGACGGCTTCCGGATCATTCTCGATACGTGCTTGTTTCGATCCACGCCCCCGGGGGGACTCGACCACGCGGGCACCGTGGCACGTCCGACGCTGTTTCGATCCACGCCCCCGGCGAGAGGGGCGACGGCGCCCGCCCTCGGCGTCCTCATAGTCGACGAAGTTTCGATCCACGCCCCCGCGAGAGGGGCGACCTGGCGACAGCGACCAGCCAACCCTTTCCGAGATGTTTCGATCCACCCCCGCGAGAGGGGCGACGTCTTGAGCAGATTGTCGAACGACAGCGGCGTGTAGTTTCGATCCACGCCCCCGCGAGAGGGGCGACACTATGCCCGATATATATATCCGGGCGAAAGGCCGAGTTTCGATCCACGCCCCCTGGAGAGGGGCGACAAGCCATCGGCGAATAGCGACCGCCGGCTGAGAAGTTTCGATCCACGCCCCCGCGAGAGGGGCGACTCAAGATTTCCGCCGTTTCCATCATTTCGAAGGTGTTTCGATCCACGCCCCCGCGAGAGGGGCGACCCAGGCGCTCGCAGTGTCGTGCTTGTGGAGAGGGTTTCGATCCACGCCCCCGCGAGAGGGGCGACCATCCCTTGTGCTCAGCGAACCGGGTTCGAAATAGTTTCGATCCACGCCCCCGCGAGAGGGGCGACTACCTTCGGGTATGCGCCGCTCGGGTATGAGTGGTTTCGATCCACGCCCCCGCGAGAGGGACGACGCGCGCGTGGCGAGCGGGACGACGATGCTTCGAAGTTTCGATCCACGCCCCCGCGAGAGGGGCGACGCGCGCTCGACCGCTTCGACGGCATGGACGCCTTGTTTCGATCCACGCCCCCGCGAGAGGGGCGACTTCAGCGCAACGTTGCCGTCAATCAAAGCTTGATCGTTTCGATCCACGCCCCGCGAGAGGGGCGACTCCTCGTCAAAGGCGGCGTCCACTTCCGGACGGTAGTTTCGATCCACGCCCCCGCGACAGGGGCGACAGGGCCGCGATATAGTCGATCTGCGTTCCAACATGTTTCGATCCACGCCCCCGCGAGAGGGGCGACGCCAGCGCCGTAGCGGTCCACTGCCTGCCCTCGAAGTTTCGATCCACGCCCCCGCGAGAGGGGCGACCCGTGCCACGCACATACGGCTGCAGAGTGCGGGAGTTTCGATCCACGCCCCCGCGAGAGGGGCGACCCGCTTTCTTGACCATCTCCGAATAATTGATGGTCGTTTCGATCCACGCCCCCGCGAGAGGGGCGACACCGCCAAGCACGGCAACCAGAGGGGGAACACATGTTTCGATCCACGCCCCCGCGAGAGGGGGCGACCTACGCCGATTTGTTCCTGATGCTTTCCAACATGGTTTCGATCCACGCCCCCGCGAGAGGGGCGACCGGTTCCCGACGCCGCCGAAAGCGTGAAGACATGGTTTCGATCCACGCCCCCGCGAGAGGGGCGACCTGCACGATGAGGGTATGCAGATGTTGCCCTTGTGGTTTCGATCCACGCCCCCGCGAGAGGGGCGACGGAAGGCAGCGTGTCCTTCGTGGTTGTGTGCAGGTTTCGATCCACGCCCCCGCGAGAGGGGCGACGGCTGCAAACGCTAGCGTTAGTGCGGCGATGATGTTTCGATCCACGCCCCGGGGCGACTCCTGGCGCCATCGATTATGTGCAGGAGTGCATGTTTCGATCCACACCCCGCGAGAGGGGCGACTTCGGCACGACGTGCTTGAACATTTCATGATTCCAGTTTCGATCCACGCCCCCGCGAGAGGGGCGACGCCAGCCCTTCAGCTGCCAGTGCGCCGGGTCCCAGTTTCGATCCACGCCCCCGCGAGAGGGGCGACCCGCTGTGCCGGATGCCGAGTTGTCCGTGACTGTGTTTCGATCCAACGCCCCGGCGACTACAGCCATTGCCGGGAAGAACGACGCGCAGTGGTTTCGATCCACGCCCCGCGAGAGGGGCGACACCTTGCAGGCAATCCTGCAACCGGCGTCATATCGTTTCGATCCACGCCCCCGCGAGAGGGGCGACCGGCCCATACCGTCACGCTGACTGGCGGGACATGGTTTCGATCCACGCCCCCGCGAGAGGGGCGACCATCGCCGTCGACGAAAGCCGGCACCGAAAGCATGTTTCGATCCACGCACGATGGTCGATCTCGGCGTCTATGGTGAGTTTCGATCCACGCCCCCGCGAGAGGGGCGACCTCTACCCGGGTGCCAAGGTGCTCGCCACGACGAAGTTTCGATCCACGCCCCGCGAGAGGGGCGACATGGAAACGCATTGGAAACACGGCTGGTCCGTGTTTCGATCCACGCCCCCGCGAGGGGCGACCCCCGACAATTTCAACGTCGTGCTGTCGCACATGTTTCGATCCACGCCCCCGCGAGAGGGCGACAGCCGGATCGCCGGGTCAAGGAGGACTGACATGGGTTTCGATCCACGCCCCCGCGAGAGGGGCGTCCGCAAGCGCGCCAGCGGGCATTAGAAGCTTGTTGTTTCGATCCACGCCCCCGCGAGAGGGGTGACGATTGCCAAATCGTTGACGGCGCCGAACTGATGGAGTTTCGATCCACGCCCCGGAGGGGGGCGACAAAGGGCTTTGTGTGGATGTTGGTGCAGAGGTAGTTTCGATCCACGCCCCCGCGAGAGGGGCGACGCCCTTTTGAGCGCGCGCCGAGACAGGAGATGAAATGTTTCGATTCACGCCCCCCGCGAGAGGGGCGACACTGCCTCAGCTAACAGATTGCCAGGTTTGAAGAAATATGAGCTGGATCGCAAACATGGTCCCACGACTGAGCAGAAGGTCGGGCGAAAACCCTGCTTGACGCACATAGTTCCACGATTTCAAAGAACTAGCGCCGGTGCGAATCCGTCGGAATTTTCCGGCACGTTCCATGTTCGCGCTGTATCGCGCTTTCAATGGATTCAGATAACGAGAGTATGCATGACATGGCCTTCCGCCGTAAACCGGTTCTCTTCCCACATTCGCTCGACATGGATGAGTGCGGCTTGCCGCAGACAATAGACAGCGTGCTGCAACGCCGAGAGCGGAATGGGATCGGCATCCCGTTCGTCGGGCTGGGTGGCCAGGGTTCCGCCCGGCGCCATGCTCACAGACGCTCGATAATCTCCACGCCGTCAGGTAGCCCTTCACGATCGATCTCGATTTGGTAGTCACTGAATTTACGAGCCGGTGGATAATTGCCAATGCCGGAATCGTCGACATCGCGGAGCACGCCGTCGATGCTGCGGCCAACCCTTACGCGATCAAACAGCACATGGGCTGGTGCGTTGCCGAGCGAATTCGCGTGTTTGAAGACGACGAGCTTGCGGCTTGCCATTTCTCCGCGCGCTGCCGACCGATCGTGCTCGAACATTGTCGAGAGCGCCTCGAAGAGCAAGTCAAGGTCTGCATCGGAAAAGCCCGTGCGTTCGGCAAGTTTCGCGGAGACGAAACCGTGGGCTCGGTAGAGCCCATAGGGTACAATATGCTTGCGGCCCATGGTGCGGTTGTCAACGCGGCCATTGCCTTCCTCGCTGCCCTCCACCCGTTGCTTTTTCTCTGCCTCATTGGTTGCAGCCATGCGGGTGATGGAGATTTCCTGGGGCACGATCGGCTCGATGGAACTCGCAAAGGTCATCTGCACCGGCCCACGCACCTGGCCAGCATTGATGCCGGTCGACATGACCGCGCCGAAGGTGCGAACATCGAAGAAATTCGCACACATAAATCTTGTCAGAGCTCGCCCTTCATCGTCGTCTTTGGGATTTAGCTTGGCGTCCTTGGCGGCTTTTCCGTCGTCGGGGCGTAGCGCGACATAGGCCTTGCGGTGCTGTTCATTCAGGATCGCGCCTTCCTTGACGTAGATGTTGTAGCTCTGATGTTCGCCTTTGGCGAACTCGACATAGTTGCGCACCTTGCGCTTGAGGCTGACGTCCGAAACCAGGCCGTGATTGGTCTCGGGATCGAGCCGCGGCATGTTGCCGGCATCCGGGTCGCCGTTCGGGTTGCCTTTGGATACATCAAACAGCAGGACGAAATCATAGCGGTTGGAAAGGGCGTTCATGATGCGGCATCCTGTGTGTCGACGGTTTCGGGTTTGCGGAAGAATTCGCCGCGCTGATGGTAGTAGCCGAGGCCGAACAGTGCCTGCTCTTCGGCGGATAGGGATGCCGGGAAGGGATCGCTGTCGGGCGACATGCGTTCGAGGATAGCGCCGAT
Source organism: Mesorhizobium sp. WSM4814 (assembly GCF_055811595.1). Classification (NCBI taxonomy): domain Bacteria; kingdom Pseudomonadati; phylum Pseudomonadota; class Alphaproteobacteria; order Hyphomicrobiales; family Phyllobacteriaceae; genus Mesorhizobium; species Mesorhizobium sp. WSM4814. Next base: position 156,235 of record NZ_JBVVQT010000007.1, on the reverse strand, counting down.
GGTTTTTTCGAGATTGACCCTGTGTCCTGGCCTTTGCTTGCCGACCTTCGAAAGATGGTTGGCTGATCCCCGGTCGAGCAAAGCGAACACCTTGCGAGGTTGGGCGGATGCCGAAGAGTAGAATTTGTCCTTGATGGTGGCGTTGACGTTGCGACCGAGCGCGGCCGTTTGTATTTGTTCATAGGCAGCGAACAACCGCCCGAGCAGATAGCCCTTGTTCCTATTCTCCGGTTGGAATGACACAGGAACCTCCCCAATTGCCTTGTTGAAATTTCGAACGAGCAGCGCTTTCAGGATACTCACCCTGAGCGCGTTCACCTCTCCGTCCGCGCGAATGCGCATCAGCACCGTCGAGAGCAACGTCAGCGGATAACGGGTGCCGGTCAGGATCGATCGCATCCATTCCCCGGCGAGATTAGGCGGCACGTTTTCGCGTTTGCCCAGCACCGCGGTTTCGGCGAGATATTTCCATAGTGCGGGATACGCATTTCGCGGCTGCGGATCGACGTCCATTTCGGCAACGAAACGCTGATAGTTTTTCGCCAGCACGCCGAAATCGTTCTCGAACCAGAACCGGATCGAAAGCCGCGCGGCATTCGGAGCAAGACCAAGGACATAGAAGCGGACGCCGTTTTCAAGTTCGGGGGCGGCCACCTTGAGTGGCAGGCCCTTGCGCATGCGTGCGAGGATATCGCCGACCTTGCCGGCTTGGGTGACTTCGTCGACGTCCGAAAACATCGCGCCGAACGTGCCTTCCGCCGTACGCGCCACCTCGGCGTTGGAGGCATCAGCCCAGAAAACGGTGGAGGCATCGCCGACCTGGATCCGGTTGGTCTTGCCGGCAAGGAATGTGTTGAGCGCGGTGGAATATTTGAAGGCGGCTGCTTCGGAGACGGGAGCATTGTCGCCCTGCTCGTGTTCATAGGACGTGAAGGCGTCGAGATTGAACGATACGATGGATGCGCCGGAGGATTGCCCACCCCATACGCCTTTGATCGCCGGGTGGAGGCGCGCGACCGCTCCATTCGAGCCGGTCACGAGGCAGATCGAGGCGGCATCCCCGCCGCCGCTGCTCCGGTCCACCCACAAAGCCTTGGCGGCTGGCCGATCGTGAAGATATATGCCGTGGCGCCTTTCGCTTTCGAGCGCGAAGACCACGTTCTGGTCTTTCATCTCGTCAAGCCATGTTGGCCCCACGAACCGTCCGGGCGCCCAGCCTTCAAGGAACAGGGACAACGCCCTCAGGCCGGTGTCGTCCGAGTCTTCAAGCGCCTCGCGGTGGCGTTTCACAAAAGCGGCATGCTCGTCGGCTGTGCGCTTGCCCTCTCCTGCCGTGACGCCAAGCACGTAGGAAGTCTTATCCCAGAGGAAGTTGGGCGCGATGCCTGCGGTGCGTTTGGTCGGCTGCGGCACCTGCATCATGCGCGGCAGTTTCTTCTTGCCCGTGCCGTCTCGCAGATCGACAACGCTAGCCACTGTTCCATTATCGTGGAGTGAGACAACGAAGCCTATTTTTTCGGTGGAATAGCCAAAGGGCGGAACATCGGGCAGGCGGTCGTAGGCCTTGGCAAGTGAAGCCAAAATGCTCATCGCCGGATCTCCGAAGAATTGGGAGCCGGAATGCGCATCACCCCGTTGTTGAGGCCAGCACGGAAAAACAGCGAAGGCTTGTCCGGCGCCCCATGGTCGATGTCCCACAGCATGAAGCCAAGGTCGCGCGTTTCCTTGATCGCGTCCGGCAACGGTGCACCCGGCGGCAGCAGTTCGAAGGCTGCCGCGAACTCGCGTGTGCCGAGGCAGGGCTGATGGAAGCATTGCCCCCGCGCCGCGCGACGGTTGAACGTATCGAGATGCTTGCCCTCGTTGTCGTCGGGACCGGCCTTGTCGGTTAACTCGAAATGCGCTTCGATGAGATAGGCGACGTCGACGAGCACTGTGGCGGCTCGCTGCTGGCGATCCTCATCGACGAGAAGGTGCAACCCTTCGAGGCTGCCGCGGTTCATGGCGGTCTTGGCGTTTCGAGCAGAAACCTTGCTGCCGACTTCGTTGCGGCGGACGGACTGGAAACGAATGACATTCAAAACATGGATGGCATCCACCACCCATCTGATGGCTGGCTTCCAGTGGATCGCCTCCAGAATCCCACGTGCCGCCGAAGGTGTCATCACGTCATAGGAGACGCGCTCAACCTTCATCTCCGGTCGCGTAAAGCAGGCGTGACTCCCTGAAACCCTCAGCCTGACGCCAAACGACATTCGCCCCTCCCCAGAGACATTTAATACGCATGGAACATATCAGGAACTAAATAACAATAGCCTCTTGCGATAAATATTCGGCGTCCTCCCAAACGAGGCCAACTTCCGGGTCATAGAGACCAGGCGTCATGAGCACCGCAAACTGGTCAGCGCGCAGCCGCTCCTCGGCAAATTTCACATGGCCGCAGGCGATAAGCCGTGCCCGTGCCTTCGGCGGCACCTGTACGATATAGGTCTGCAAGTCACGGGCAATCACGCCGGACGGAATCGTCTCTACCCTCAGCGTTGCAATCACGGTTTTAGCTTTCTCGTCTCGAGCGATGATCACCGGAACCATGCCGCTCTCGATCATGCGAAAATTCTCGGCAACCGCGCGATAGGAAAAGTTTGTGCCGCCGCTGCCGATGCGAAACTTATCCACGAGGGGCATTCTGTCGTTGCGTCCACGATCCAGCCCTTCGGGACCGACGCGCCAATAGACTTCACCGAAGAAATCCTCGATCGCGGCGGGCGACAGGAGCTTTTCGTGCCTCGCCATCATCCGGGCCATGTCGCCTGATAAGCCTGCGATCTCCGGCGGGGGTGGGTTTTCCGGCGCCTGGAAGACAGTGACAATGCTGTCCGCCATGGGTCGCCGACCCTCACGATTGCAGCGCCCAGCCGCCTGCGCTATCTGATCCAACCCTGCTTCCGCGCGCCACACCTTCGGGAAATCGAGATCCACGCCGGCCTCGACCAGCGAGGTCGCGATCATGCGACAAGGTTTGCCCTTCATCAGTCTTTCCCTGACCGCAGCCAGAATCTCGCGCCGGTGCGCTGCATATTGGCGCGTCGTCAGATGGACGACGCCATCGAGTTCCGCTTCCTTCGCCTGCCGATAGAGCGCCAGCGCATGCTTGCGGCTGTTGACGATGACGAGGCCCTGATCGGTCTTGCCGAGTTCTGCCAGAACGGCCGTGTCGTCCATCGCGCCACCATGGACCAGCCTGACGCGTTCCAGTTTTTCTGCCAGATCGTCGGGGTCCGGCGCCAATTCGCGGCCTGCCAGCGACAGGCCTGCCGGATGCTTTGCCGGGAATTTTCGCTGGTCGAGCGCCGGTTGGGTCGCGGTACATAGAACAATGCTGCAGCCATAATTCTCGGCAAGTTCGCGCAGCGCCCAAACGGCAGGGATGAGAAGCTGGCGCGGCAATGTCTGCGCCTCATCGAGAATGATGATGCTGTTGGCGATGTTGTGCAGTTTGCGGCAGCGCGAAGTTCGCGCGGCAAACAGGCTCTCGAAGAGTTGCACGTTGGTCGTGACCACGATAGGCGCCGCCCAGTCTTCCATGGCGAGCTTGAGCTTGTCTTTGTCGGCCTTGGTGCTGTCGGCATCCCGTGGTTCACGTGGGCGGCGCTCCTCATCCTCGATGGCCGAATGGTGTTCCAGCACGCCGCCGTCGCCAACTATTTCACGAAAGATCGCCGCCGTCTGATCAATGATCGATGTAAAAGGGATCGCGTATATGATGCGATCAAGCCTGTGCGCTTTGGCGTGATCGAGAGCGAAGCCGAGTGAGGCGAGCGTCTTGCCGCCCCCAGTCGGCACTGTCAGCGTGAAGAGGCCCGGCTTTTCGGTTGCGCGCGAACGCACATGGTCGAGAATGTCCGCTCGCAAGACGTTGACCGATGTGTCCGATCTACGCTTTTGGCCCATATGGACCTCGAAAGCCTCGACAAGGCTGTGCAGGATCAATTGCAATTCCGGCCAACGGCGGTCGATGTACCTCCCCTCAGTGCGAGCATAGAATTGTTCAGTATCCTTGAAATCGGCATCGACGAGGCAGGAGAAAATCATTCGGCCAAGAAAGCCGAGCTGGAAGGCGGCTCTTGCCTTGTCCGCCTTTTCCCAGTTGGGGAACGGCGGCAAGAGATTGGCAATCTCTGGCGCGATTTGGGACCTCCAGACAGGGTCGAGTCCCTCGTCCGAAAAGCCATTGAGGCGTTCGGACAGTGTGGAAAGAGACTCGCCCTGTTGATCCGGGAGACCGGCATGGTGACCGGCAATGCAATAGGCGATTAGTTCGGCAACGATCCTGTCGTCCGCTTTGGCTGCCCTGGCCAGTTGAACAACAGTGGCAGCGCCTGCGGTGGAATGATCGACTCGCTCCTCCGCACCGGACAATCGCGCCTGGAATTGCGGCGTGTATTTCCCGAGATCATGAAGCAGGCCAGCAAGCCAGGCTGCACGACCGATGCCGATCCGCGCGCCAAATTGCTGCGCGACCGCGGCGACACCGATGAGATGGTCGCTCAAGGGTTGCCAGTTGGAGCGAACGGGTTCGGCGGTCGAATGCGCGTAGTACATCGTGCCCTCTGCGAGATTGAATGCCGTTCGACTGGAGATACGCAAAGCTGAGCTGGCCTGGCGCCAATTTCCCTTCGATAGCTTTTTCACAACTTGACTTCACGCGCAAAGCAGCATGCCCGCCGCAACTTGTTTCGTAGTCCAGCCGTAGCCGCGCATCACGTCACTATGGCAGCGGCGACCGACATCAGCACCGCCAGCCACACCGGCGCGCCCTCTGCGCCTGGCGAAGATGTCGTCTAGAAATAGCCGAGAATGGATTTGACCTCGAGATACTCCAACATGCCCCCGAGGACGCAAGAAGATGGTTCAGTCGAAGAAGCCCGCATCCTCTTCCCTGAGATACTTTCGGGCTGCTTCGGCGTCGAGATCGAGGCCCAGCCCCGGCGCTTCCAGCAGGTCCACCATGCTGTCCGTCACGATCTGCGACGGCAGGCCGATCACGAGGTCCTCCCACCAGGGATCGGAGGCGCTCGGATATTCGAAGGCGATGTAGTTGGCGGGCAAGGTGGCGCAGACGTTGATCAACGCGCCGAGGCCAAGCAGGCCGTTCGCCGTGCCGTGCGGCGCCATCAGGATCGAGTGCATATGGGCGTGCTCGGCGACCCATTTGAGCTCGGCAATGCCGCCAATATCGGCAGGATCGGGGCCGATGACGCGCACCGCCTGCGTCTCGATCAGCTCCTTGAAATTGTGCCTGAGGTAAATCTGCTCGCCGGTATGGATTGGCGTCGAGGTGGAGGTTGTCAGCTCCCGATAGGCCTGCGGATTGACCCACGGCACATAGTCGCCAGTAAGCATGTCCTCCAGCCACATTAAATTGTACTTCTCGACCGCGCGAGCGAACTTGATCGCATCGGGCAGCATCCAGCCCGGGCCGCAGTCGAGCGCCAGGCTTACCTTGTCGCCCAGCACTTCCTTCATCGCGATCACGCAGTCGAGCATGTGATTGAAACCGCGCTCGCTGATCACACCCTGATCCATGGCACCGTGATAGCCGGCCTGCTTCTGCGTCACGCCGTAATGGAAGCCGTCGATGGTGTCCTTCATGTTGGAGTGGAACGAGATTCCCTGCTTGATCATGAAGAAGTTCTGCGGCTGCTCCATCATCCATTTGACGTCGGCGGCGTAATCCTGTGGCCGGTCGCCCGTGCGTTTCCTGCGGATCGAGCCGTTGTAGACGCGCACCTGGTCGCGCACCTTGCCGCCGAGCAGTTTGTAGGCCGGCACGCCTGCGGCCTTGCCGGCAATGTCCCACAGCGCATGCTCGATAGCGCTGACCGCCGCGCCATAGGGCTTGAAAGAGCCGCGTTGGCGGATCTTCAGCATCACCCGTTCGACGTCGGTCGGGTCCTCGCCGAGCAGCGCCTCGCGAAAATGCAGGACCCAGGGCTTGAGATAGGGCTTGGTGTACTCGACCTCGCCCAGGCCATGGAGGCCCTCGTCGGTAACGACGCGAACGATGGGATGCTTGCCGATGACGGCACAGCGGAGGTCGGTGATCTTCATCTTCGGTTCCTTTCGCCTCAGCTCCAGGTGCGATCCCAGGAATACTCGTCGTCCCAGTGATCCGTGGGCTGCCAGATGCCGGTGACACCCGGCTGCAGATGCTGCGAGATCACCTCGTCGACGACGTCGTCGATCCCCAGACCCGGTCTGTCGGGAACAGTGATAAAGCCGTCCTTCACGAGCGGCCTGGCAACGCCGGTGACGATATCGTCCCACCAGTCGACATCGGCAGAATGGTATTCGAGCGCCATGAAGTTTTCGGTTGCTGTCGCGACATGTGCCGCGGCCATTGCTGCGATTGGACTTTCCGCCATATGGATGGCCATTGCGACGCCGTGGTCCTGCGCCATGTCGCCGATCTTCTTGGTCTCGAGGATGCCCCCGCTGGTGAGCAGGTCCGGGTGGATAATGGAGAGGCCGCCGCTCTTGAGCAGAGGCTCGAAGCCCTCCTTGAGATAAATGTCCTCGCCGGTGCAGATCGGCACCGTGGTGGCGTCCTGCAGTTGTCGGTAGTGCTCGGTGTACTGCCAAGGGATCACATCCTCGAGCCAGGCCGGCACATATTTTTCAATCCGCCTGGCGAGGCGAATACCGTCCTGCAGCGAGATGTGGCCGACGTGGTCGATAGCGAGCGGAATATCCATGCCGATAACCTCGCGAACCTCGGCAATATACTGCTCAAGCAAGTCGAGGCCCTTGTCGGAAAAGTGGAGGCCGGTAAACGGGTGGGGGACGTTATGCAGATCGTAGGCGGCGTTGCGGGCGCGCCGCTCTTCAAGGGTCTTGACCGGGCCGCGGCCGGGCTGGACGCGGTACCCATCAAGTGAGCCGGCAGGTGACACGACCGCACCGGGGACATCGGCGATCTGCATCAATCCCAGATCCATCTTGAGGAACGTGAAGCCGAGCGCCATGCGCTGCTTGAGGCGCTTGCCGGTCTCGGCCGGCACGGTGGCGTCGGTATCGCAATAGAGGCGCACCTTCTCTCGAAACCGGCCGCCGAGCATCTGGTAGATGGGCACGCCATAGGCCTTGCCGGCGAGATCCCACAGCGCGATTTCGACCGCCGAGACGCCGCCGCCTTGCCGGCCGTGCCCGCCGAACTGCTTGATCCGGCGAAACAGGCGATCGATGTTGCAAGGGTTCTCGCCAAGCAGCCGGCTCTTCAGCATCAGCGCATAGGTGGCGCTGGCGCCGTCGCGCACCTCGCCAAGCCCGACGATGCCCTGGTTGGTGTAAATCTTGAGCAGGGTCGAGGTGAACGGCGCGCCGACGATTTCGGCTACCCGCATGTCGGTGATGCGAAGCTCGGATGGCTTGGAGTTCGCGTTCACCCGATTGAGCGCCTCGTCGGCCGTTTTTGCCATGACTTGTCCTCGTTCTGGTGGATGGGGCTTGTCGCCCGCACGCCGTGCCGGCATGGAGCGTTGCTAGGCCAGCTCAATCTCGTGGGCCTGCAGGTAGTCGCGGTTCATCTCGATACCGAGACCAGGCCTCTGCGTCAGCTTGAGGCTGCCGTTCGAGACGTCGAGCGGTCTGTCGATGAGGTGATCGTATTTGCCCAGGTTCCACTCCGACGTTTCGAGCCTGTAGAAGTTAGGAACGGTCATCATCACCTGCGCTCCCGCAACCACGTTGATCGGCCCCGCGGCGTCATGTGGCGAGACCGGAATGTAGTAGGCTTCGCATAGGGCAGAAATCTTCTTGAGCTCGGTAATGCCGCCGGTCCAGGTGATATCAGGCATGATGTAGTCAGCGAGCCTGTTCTCGAGTACCGGCACGAAATCCCACTTCGTGTGGCCGCGCTCGCCCCACGCGATGGCGGCACTGACTTTTTCACGCACCTGCTTGAGGGCGTTCAGGCTCTCGGGCGGGCAAGGCTCCTCGAACCAGTCGATCTGGCCGGCTTCCTCAAGACTCCGACAGAGGCGAATGGCGGTGGGAACGTCGAAGCGGCCATGCGCGTCGATGAGAATGTCGACGTCAGGCCCCGCCGTTTCGCGGATCAGCGCCGTGAGTTCGGCGGCTTCGCGCTCGTCCTTCCGGGTCATGCTGCCATCGAGGTAGCCGTCCCGCTGTTCGCGGGGCAGGCCATCGGCGCTGTGGCCCTGGTGGGGGAAAGGATCGAACTTGAGCGCAGTGTGTCCGGACTCGACGATGTCCAGAATTTCGCGGACCACCGCCTCCTTGCTGGTGAATTTGGCCTGGTTGGGATGGGTGTAGAGCGCGATTTCGTCGCGTACCGGTCCGCCCAGCAGCTCGCAAATCGGCTTGCCGAGGACTTTGCCGCGGATGTCCCAGAGGGCTATATCGATGGCGCTCACGCATTCGACGGCGGCGCCGCGGCTGCCCATATAGGTGAAGCTGCGAAAGATCTTGTGCCAGAGATGCTCGATACGCGCTGGATCCTCGCCTGTCACGGCGACGCCGATCTGCCGCAGGATCGTGCAGAGAGCGCGGTTGGCGAGCCTTGTCGTGGTGGTGATCTCTCCCCAGCCACTCACCCCCTCGTCGGTCGTCACTTCGACGAACAGGAACTCTCCCCAATAAGAAGCATCGGACTTGATCAGCCACGGCCGAATGCTCGTGATTTTCATCTCAATCCCTTTATCTGAAATGCTTAGGGCTAACGGCGTTCGAGACTGGACCTTCGTTCCTATCCGGCCCGAGCGGCGTTGCGCGCACGCATCTGTTCGAGGATATGCCGGCCGGAACCCTCGACATGGCGGGAAACGAGTTCGGCCGCCTTGTCGGCTTCTCCCGCTTTCACGTGCGCGATGAGTTCGCGGTGCTCGCGAATGATCGCGGCACGCCGCGCCAGCGTGAAATTGAAACGCCGGCTCACGGCTCGCAGCACTTCGCGATGCTTCCACCAAAGTTCGGCGGCATGGCGGTTATAGTGCCGCTGGTACATCACGGTGTGGAAGGCGGTATCCAGTTCACTGTGCCTGAATGTGTCGGCAAAGTTGTTCTCTTCAATCAGCCCCTGGAGACGTTCGAGTTCGGCGATGTCCTCGCCGGTCGCCATGTTGACAAACCATCGCGTCAGGGCCGGCTCGATCAGAACACCGATTTCATAGATATCCCGGACAAAATCCTGGTCTATGGGTCGCACGCGCGCCCCGCGGTTGGGGAGAAAGGTGACAAAGCCCTCCCCGCGCAAGAGTTGCAGGGCCTCGCGCACGGGGTTGGTCGAGGTGCCGTGACGCCGGGCGAGATCGGTGACCACAAGCCGTTCGTTGGCGGCGAGCCGTCCCTCGATGATGTCTTCCCTGATCAGTTCATAAAGCGAGGCGCCCTCGCTGGAGGCCATGGGGTCAGTCTCCACCGGCGGCATGGCTTTAAAGTCATCTATTTCGGCCAAGACCGGCTCCCCTGATCAACACATACCCTGCCCGATATCACACACGGTTTTCACAAACAATGTACGATCCAGCGCGTTGACAGGCAATCCACGATCTGAAAACGTACAAAATGATCGAAGGGATACACAGAACAGAAAGCGTCCCGCGGTCGAACGAGCTAGACCGCTTTGCCTCGGCGCACGGCGGCATGGAGAACCAGGGAGGATACCTATGACGAGGATTACGCTCGGCAGTGCGGTCCTGCGCGGCACTGTCGCCACTGCTTTGATGGCATCGCTGATGTCGACATCGGCGCTCGGAGCGCCCGTCGACCTCAGCAAGTGGTCGCCGGAATATGTGCGCTCCATTGCGGGCACAGAGGATTTTGACACCGCGGCCGATTGCGCCAAGGTCACCCCGCTCGACTACAAGGGGCGACTGACTTTCTGGTATCAGGGCGTGTTCGAGGGCGACCCCGACCTTTTGCGCCAGTACTACAAGGATTTCTTCGAAACCTTCCGCAAGACCTATCCGAACATCCAGCTTGAGGAACAAGCCCTCACCTATAACGACCTTCTGGACAAGTTCCGCACGGCGCTCCTCGGCAACGCCGCGCCGATGGCGGTCCGCCTGCAAATCCTGGGTGGTACCGAGTTCGCCTCAAAAGGCTATCTTGAGCCGCTCAAACCCGAGGATGTCGGGTATTCCACCGAGGACTTCTGGCCCGGCGCCATGAAGGCCGTGACTTGGGAGGGAGTGACTTACGGCATTCCAACCAACAACGAGACGATGGCGTTCATCTGGAACGCCGACATCTTCAAGCGTGCGGGCCTCGATCCAGACAAGGCTCCGGCAACCTGGGACGACGTCGTCAAGTATTCCAAGCAGATCCACGACAAGCTCGGCATTGCCGGCTACGGCCTCGTGGCTCGCAAGAATGCCGGCAATACGCCGTACCGCTTCATGCCGCAGCTGTGGGCCCATGGCGGCGGCGTCTTCGACGAAGCCACTGCGAACCCGACCTATGAGGATGTCCAGCTCGATAGCCCGCAGAGCAAGGCCGCCCTGCAAGCCTCGTACGACATGTATGTTCGCGACAAGTCGGTTCCGGTTTCGGCGCTCACCAACCAGCAGGCCGATAACCAGCCCCTGTTCCTCGCCGGCCAGCTCGGCATGATGATCTCGCATCCGTCCGACTACGACGTCATGCTCGACCTGCAGAAGAAGGCGACGGGCGCCGACAAGGATAAGGCGCAGACCGTCATCGACAACATGCGCTACGGCCTGATTCCCACTGGCCCCGACGGCAAGCGCGCAGTCGTGTTCGGCGGCTCGAACATTCACATCCTGAAGCCCGAATATGTCGAGGGCGGCAAGGTCGACGAGCCGGCCGCAAAGGCTATCATCTGCATGTGGACGAGCCCTGAATGGTCGCTGAAGATGGCCTATGCCGGCTCGAACCCGGGCAACCTTAACGGCTTCAAGACCAAATGGATGAAGGAACGTCTGGAAAACATCAAGTTCCTCGACGTGACGACCTCGATGCTGCCATACGGCATCCCGTTCCCAGCGCTGCCGCAGGCCCCGGAGATCATGAACATCATCGTCCCGGACATGCTGCAGAATGCCCTGACCGGAGCGATGACCGTCGACGAGGCAGCGGACGACGCGGCCAAGAGGGTAAGAGAGCTGATGGGCGGACTCTGATCAAAGCCTGACCGGCTGCACCGATAGTGCAGCCGGTTCGTTCAGAAGAAACAGGGGCGCGCCATAGTGACGATCGTGACCGGCAAGGCCGAGGCTCGCCGAAGATTGCAATCCGGCAGGTCCGGCGCGTTACGCCAGATCTGGGAGCATCGCGCCGACTACGCGTACGTGCTGCCTGCGATCGTCGTGATGCTGATCGTCATCGCCTACCCCATCTACTACACGATCGAGCTGTCGTTCTTCAAGACGCCGCCTGGCCTGCAGCTTCGCGACAAGACCTTCATCGGCTTCGACAACTACACGACCATCCTCACCAGCGAGGTGTTCTGGAGAGTCACCTGGAACACTCTGATCTGGACGCTGGGCTCCACCTTGATTGCCTTTGTCCTGGGGTTTGCCACCGCGCTGGCGCTCCACCGCGAGTTTGTCGGCCGCGGTGTGCTGCGCGCAATCCTGATCATTCCCTGGGTCATCAGCGCGGTCGCCGCCTCCTATATCTGGAAGTGGATCTATCATTCGGACTTCGGGATCATCGGTGCGGTGCTGGTCGGCCTCGGATTGGCCGACCGACCGCCGAATTTCATCGACAGCGTCAACACGGTTCTGCCTTCCCTGATCGTCGTCAATATCTGGCGCGAGTTTCCGTTTGCCATGATCATGATGATGGCCGGCCTGCAGACCGTGCCCGAGCAGTTGCTGCGCGCCGCGCAGGTCGACGGTGCCAGCGCCTGGCAGCGCTTCTGGCACGTCACCTTCCCGCACTTGCGCAACGTCTCGACGGTGACGATCCTGCTGCTCGCGGTGGCCAACTTCAACTCCTTCATCATCCCCTGGATCATGACCGGCGGCGGCCCGTCCAACGCATCGCATATCTGGATCACCCACATTTATGAGCTCGCCTTCGGCCGGCAGCGCTGGGGCGTGGCATCTGCCTATTCGGTGCTCCTGTTCCTCACCCTGATGACGCTCGGCTACTTCTACGTCCGTGCGCTAAGCGGTAACGAGCGGCAAGAGGGGAGCGCATGAGCACGACTGCCGAGACCGCCCCGCGAGCCCTGAGCCGTCGCCGGATGCGCGTCGACGGATGGCGGTGGACCGGGCGTATCTTCCTCGCATTCATGCTGCTTTACACCGCGGTGCCGATGATCTGGATGCTGATCACCTCGATCAAGTCCGGGTTCGCGGCGTTGCAATTCCCGCCGCAATGGTGGCCGGACGAACCTACCCTCGCCAGCTACGAGAAGCTGCTCGATCCCCAGAACAGCGTCGGCCAGGACTTCCTCCGCTTCTTCTGGAACAGCCTTTTCGTGTCGACCGTCACGACAATCCTCTCGGTGATCGTCGCCGTCCCTGCGGCCTACGCGTTTTCGCGCTTCAGTTTCCCCGGCCGGAACCTCCTGTTCTTCGCCGTGCTGCTGCGCAACATGTTCCCGGCGGTGATCTTTCTCGTGCCGCTGTTCATCCTGATGCGCCTGCTCGGGTTGATGAACACGCATGGCTCGCTGATTCTCACCTATCTCACCTTCGGCCTGCCGCTGGCGATCTGGTTGCTCAAGGGCTTTTACGACAACATTCCGGTGCAGCTCGAGCAGGCGGCGCGCATCGATGGGGCCACGCGGTTCCAGGCCTTCATCCTGATTGTGATGCCGCTCTCGACGCCGGGGATCATCGCCACCGCGATCTATTCGTTCATCGGCGCGTGGAACGAGTATATCTACGCCTACACCTTCCTCACCAAGAACGACCAGTTGACGCTGCCGGTCGGCATCCAGCGCTTCTTCTCGGAAAATACGACGGACTTTCCGGGCCTGATGGCGGCCAGTTTCATGATGAGCGTGCCCGTCGTCGTGCTGTTCCTCGTCCTGCAACGATACTTCGTACGCGCCCTTACAGAAGGCGCGGTCAAGCACTAGGGAGTTGCCGATGGCCCACGTGGTCCTCAAAAATCTCGTAAAATCCTATGGCAGCTTCAAAGCCGTCAACGACGTGTCGCTGACGGTCAATGACGGCGAGTTCGTTGCGCTCGTCGGCCCTTCAGGCTGCGGCAAGACAACCACGCTCAATCTCGTCGCGGGGCTGATCCCGATGACATCGGGCGACATCGTCATCGGCGACCGGGTGGTCAACGACCTCGACCCCAAGGACCGGGACATCGCCATGGTGTTCCAGAACTACGCGCTCTATCCGCAGAAATCGGTTTACAAGAACCTGGCGTTCCCGCTGCAGATGCGCAAACTGCCCAGGGACGAGATCGACAAGAAGGTCAAGGAAGCGGCGCGAGTGCTCGACATGACGCACCTGCTCGAGCGCAAGCCGCGCGAACTTTCGGGCGGGCAGCAGCAGCGGGTGGCGCTCGGCCGTGCGCTTGTCCGCGACCCCGCCGTGTTCCTGATGGACGAGCCGCTCTCTAACCTGGACGCCAAACTGCGCGTGCAGATGCGGTCTGAGATCAAGCGCTTCCACCAAGACCTCAAGGCGACGATCATCTATGTGACGCACGACCAGCTCGAAGCCGTGACCATGGCCGACAAGATGGCGGTGATGAACGGCGGCTACCTGCAGCAATATGATTCACCGGCGCAGGTCTTTGCCCATCCGGTCAACATGTTCGTCGCCAGCTTCATAGGCAGTCCGGCGATGAGCCTTATTCCGCTGCAGGCATCGACGGCAAACGGCAACGCTGTGTTGACCAGCGCGGAGGGCTGGAGCTTCGAGCTCTCGCCGCGCAACGCCCGGAAGGTCGCAAGGGCAACGACCAGGAAAGTCGTGCTCGGCGCACGTCACTCGACGATCAAGCTGCGCAACAGCGCGGTCCCCGGTGCCATTCCGGCCAAGGCCTACACGGTGGAGCCGACCGGTGACGTCACCTTCGTGCAGGCGTTCCTGTCCGGCGCCATCGTCAACGTCAGCGTGCCGCCGAACATTGCCGTCGCGCCCGATGAACAGATCTGGCTCGAGTTCGACCAGGAGCGGATGCATCTGTTCGACGGCGAAACCGAAATGGCCCTCAAGGCCGACTGAGACAAGGCGCCAATTGAAACAGGGCGCCAACTGAAACAGGGGGATGCGTTTGGAACGTGGGCGTGGATGACTACGAAGCTTAAGATCACCGCGATCAAGCCCTATCCAGTGTGGGTAGGAACGCGCAACCAGATGCTGGTCAAGGTCGAGACCGACCAGGGCATCTTCGGCTGGGGCGAGAGCGGCTTGAGTGGTCGCGAGAAGGCGGTGGCCGGTGCGGTCGAGCACTATCGCGAGTTTCTCATCGGCCGCGACCCAATGCAGATCGGCCGGATCTGGCAGGAGCTTTATCGCAGCCAGTACTTCGAAGGCGGACGTGTTCTGCAGGCGGCGATTTCCGCCATCGACATCGCCCTTCACGACATCAAGGGCAAGGCGCTGGGAGTGCCGGTCTACGAGCTGCTCGGCGGCAAGCAGCGCCACCGCATCCCCACCTTCGCCTCGACCGGAGACGAGGCCGAAGGTGACGCTGCCATCGAACGAGCCCGCGAGCTACGCGTACAGGGGTGGCAGGCGATCCGCTTCTTCCCCGCCGGGCAAAACAGCAGGGACATCTTCGAGCCGCGCGAGTCGATCGGCACTACCGCCAGTATCCTTAACCGGGCGCGCGAGGTGCTGGGCGACGACGTCGTCCTCGGCATCGACTATCATCATCGGCTGTCGGTGGCCGAGGCGGCGAGCTTCTGCAACAAGCTCGGCCGCGGCGTGCTTGATTTCCTCGAGGAGCCGATCCGGGACGAGACACCGGAGGCCTACGAATCGCTGCGTACGATGACCGACATCCCCTTTGCCATCGGCGAGGAGTTTTCCAGCAAGTGGCAGTTCCTGCCCTACATCGAGCGCGGCATTCATCAGTTCAACCGGCTCGATGTCTGCAATGTCGGCGGGCTTACCGAGGCGATGAAAGTCGCTGGCTGGAGCGAGGCGCACTATGTGGACCTGATGCCGCACAATCCGCTTGGTCCGGTGTGCACGGCCGCGACCGTGCATCTCGCCGCCGCGGTACCCAACTTCGCGTGGCTCGAGACCAGGGAACCCGAAACAAAGCTGGGCTTCGACAATTCCGACTTCTTCCCCGTGCAACCACGGCTCGACGGGACCGACTATCCGGTCGGCGACCTGCCGGGGCTCGGCGTCGAGGTCAACGAGGCGGCGATCCAGGCGGCGAGCTTTCGTTTCTGGGAAGCGCCTCACCTTAAGCGCCGCGACGGTTCTGTTACGAACTGGTAGTCGCCTTTCAACCGGAGTCCACCATGACACATGCTCCCGACATCACGCGGCCGCCAAAAGACCTGATCGACGCGCTGAGGGGGATCGGCGCCGCGACGGTTGCCGGCACGCTTGGCCACATGGGTTTTCGCAATCCGCACATGGTCGGACCGGTGGCGCAGAACCACGGCAAGTCGATCGTCGGGCCGGCGCTGACGCTGCAGTTCATGCCACAGCGGCCGGACCTGTTCACCGAGGGAGAATATGCCGATCCGGAGACGCAGCTGCATCGGCACGTGCTTTATCACGCGCAGGCGGGCGATGTGGTCGTGGTCGACGCGCGCGGCGACATGAGCTCGGGCGTCTTCGGCGATATGATGTCGACGTATTTCAAAGGCAGGGGCGGCGCCGGCATCGTCATCGATGGATGCATGCGCGACCGGCCCAATGTTGAAAAGCTCGATCTGCCTCTATGGCTGCGCGGCTGGACGCCGAACTATCATGTGCAGACCAGCATTTATCCCAATGCCGTCAACGTTCCGATTGCCTGCGGCGGTGTCACGGTGATCCCCGGTGACATCATCGTCGCCGACGACGACGGGGTGGTGGTGCTTCCCGTCGCAATGGCCCCGGCGGTAATCGAAGAATCACAGAAGCATCACGATTGGGAGGAGTTCTCGCGAGTGAAGCTGATGGAGGGCGGGCCGTTGCAACGCTACTATCCGCTGCATGACGATGCCCGCGGGGAGTACGAGGAGTGGCGCAAAACAAACCGCTTGGAGAACCCCGGTTAGCGCATGGATTACCCCGTGGCGGGCGGCAGCTGGCAACCGTTCACAGATGGCGCGCGGTACTGGTTTATTCGGCAGCTTCGGCCCTCGCCGCCGGCGCAATTCGCGCGGCGCAGTATTTGAACTCCGGGATCTTGCCGTAGGGGTCCAGCATCGGATTGGTGAGCATGTTGGCCGGACTTTCGTTGAAGCAGAACGGCATGAACACCATACCGTCGGCGACCTCCCGGTCGGCGCGCAGGATGGCGTCTACCGTCCCGCGCCGGGTCTCGACCGCAATCATCTCTCCTTGGCGCAGGCCGTGCCGCTTGATCTCATAAGGGTTCATCGCAGCGATGCCTTGTGGCTCGATCGCGTCCAGCACGCCCGCCCGGCGGGTCATCGAGCCGGTGTGCCAATGCTCGAGCAGGCGGCCGGTGGTGAGCACCAGTGGAAACTTTTCATCGGGCACTTCGTCAGGCGGCAGCAAATCGGCCGGCACGATGCGGCCGCGTCCGTCCGCGGTCGGGAATCCGGACGAAAAGATGATCTCATTGCCGGGCTTGTCGGGACCGTCGGCCGGATAGATCACCGAACCTTCGCGCTCGATGCGGTCCCAGGAGATATGTTTCAAGGACGGCATCACATCAGCCATTTCCGCATAGACCTCGGAGACATGGTTATAGTTCCAGTCGAGACCGATGCGCCTCGCCAGTTCGACTATCAGTTCCCAATCCTGGCGCGCCTCGCCCGGCATGTCGAGCGCCGGCCGGCCGATCTGCACCTGCCGGTTGGTGTTGGTGTATGTGCCGAGCTTTTCGGCATGCGCCGAGGCTGGCAGCACCACATCGGCGTGCCAGGCGGTCTCGGTCAGGAAGATGTCCTGCACCACGAGATGGTCGAGCATGGCCAGTGCTTGCCGGGCATGGGTTTGGTCCGGATCCGACATGGCCGGGTTCTCGCCCAATATGTACATGCCCTTGATTTCGCCTTCATGGATGGCGTCGATGATTTCGACGACCGTTAGCCCCCTCTTCGGGTCGAGCGTCTGGCCCCAGAAATTCTCGTACTGGCCGCGGATGTCTACATTCTCGACGGATCTGTAGTCCGGAAAATACATCGGGATGAGCCCGGCATCGGATGCGCCCTGCACGTTGTTCTGGCCGCGCAGTGGGTGCAGGCCTGTTCCCGGCCGGCCGACCTGTCCGGTGATCAGCGCCAGGGCGATAAGGCAGCGCGCATTATCGGTTCCGTGTGTGTGCTGGGAAATGCCCATGCCCCAAAAGATGATCGACCGCTCGGCGGTCGCGTAGGTGCGGGCGACGTCGCGCAGCACGCTGGCCTCGACGCCGCAGACCTCGGCCATCGCCTCGGGCGAAAAATCCTTCACCTTGGCCTTCAGGGCCTCGAATCCGGAAGCGTTGGCCTGGATATACTGCTCGTCGTAGAGCTTTTCCTCGATGATGACGTGGATCAGCGCGTTCAGCAGGGCGACGTCGCTGCCAGCCTTGAATCGCAGCGAATGCGATGCATGGCGCATCAGGTCCTGGCCGCGCGGGTCCATGACGATCAGCTTGGCGCCGCGCTTGGCCGCCTGCTTGAAATAGGTCGCGGCGACCGGATGGTTGGTGGTCGGCCGTGCGCCGATGACGATGATGCATTCGGCCTTCAGCGCGTCGTTGAAGGGCGCCGAAACCGCACCCGAACCGACGCCTTCCATCAGCGCCGCCACCGAAGATGCGTGGCAAAGCCGCGTGCAATGGTCGACATTGTTGGTGCCAAAACCCTGGCGCACCAGTTTTTGGAACAGATAGGCCTCTTCGTTGGAGCCTTTCGCCGAACCGAAACCGGCCAGCGCCTGCCCGCCATGATCCCTGAGAATCGTCTTCAGCCCGCCGGCGGCGCGCGCAAGCGCCTCTTCCCAGGTAGCCTCGCGAAAAACGGTCAGCGGATCGACGCCGCGCATATCGGCATCGCCCGACTTCGGCGCATCGTCGCGCCGGACCAGCGGCTTGGTCAGGCGTTCAGGCGACATCGCATAGTCGAAGCCGAAACGACCCTTGACGCAGAGCCGGTTCTCGTTGGCATAGCCATTGCGGCCATCGACCTGGACTATTCTGTTGTCCTTGACCGCAACGCTGGTCTGGCAACCGACGCCACAGAACGGGCACAGCGTGTCGACGACCTTGTCGAATTCCTGGATGACCCGGGTCTTGCCTGCCTCATCCATCAGCGACTTTTCGTAGAGCGCGCCGGTCGGGCAGGCCTGCACGCATTCACCGCAGGTGACACAGGTCGACAGGCCCATCGGATCGTGCATGTCGAAGACGGGAAGCGAGTGATTGCCGCGCTCGGCCATGCCAAGCACATCGTTGACCTGGACCTCGCGGCAGGCCCGGACACAGGCGCCGCAAGTGATGCAGGCGTCGAGATTGACGGCAATGGCGGGATTGGTGATGTCGAATTCTGGCCGGACATCATCGGTGGCGAATTTCGAGCTGTAGCGAGCGCCGGAAATGCCCATCGAACCAGCCCACTGCCAGAACATCGACTGCTGATCCGGACCGTCGGCCGACGGCCGCATGTTGCTGGCGAGAAGCTCGAACACCATCTGGCGCGATTTCGTCGCCCGTTCGGTATCCGTCTTCACCACCATTCCGGCGGAAGGCTTGCGGATGCAGGAGGCGGCAAGCACCCGTTCGCCCTCGACATCGACCATGCAGGCGCGGCAATTGCCGTCTGGCCGATAGCCGGGCATGTCGACATGGCACAGATGCGGGATCCTGGTGCCTTCGCGCTTTGCAACGTCCCAGATCGTCTCGTCGTCAGCGGCTGTGACCGTTTTGCCGTCGAGGGTGAATATGACGCCATCTGCCATTTCAAAGATCATCCCTAAAATGCGTCAAAAGGTGATTGACCGGATTGGGCGCCGCCTGGCCGAGACCGCAGATGGAGGAATCGCGCATCACTGTTTCAAGGTCGCGCATCGCCGTCTCATTCGGCACGCCCTTCTCTTTCAAGAGCATTACCAGCTTTTCGGTTCCCTCCCGGCACGGCGTGCATTTCCCGCAACTCTCGTGTTTGAAGAAATTCATAAGATTGAGGGTCACATCCCTGATGTTGTCGGCTTGCGAAAGCACGACCACAGCATGTGAGCCGACAAAGGCGCCCTGCTTGGCGAGTTCGCCGCCGAAATCGAGTTCAATATCGCCCATCGACGCCGGAAGGATGCCGCCCGAGGCTCCACCTGGCAGATAGGCCTTGAATTCATGCCCGTCTGCCATGCCGCCGCAATAATCCTCGATCAGTTCGCGCACGGTGACGCCAGCCGGGGCCAGCTTGACACCCGGCTCCTTCACATGCCCGGAAACCGACCAGGAGCGAATTCCCTGATGGCCGGGCTTGCCCTGCGCGGCGAACCATTCGGGTCCCTTCTCGACGATGTCGCGAATCCACCACAGCGTCTCGACATTGTGGTTGAGTGTCGGGCGTCCGAAAAGTCCGACTTCGGCAATATAGGGAGGCCGGTGGCGGGGCATGCCGCGCTTGCCCTCGATGCTTTCCAGCATCGCGCTTTCCTCGCCGCAAATATAGGCGCCGGCGCCGCGCCGAAGGTCGATGAAACCGGGCTTGACGATGCCGGCTGCCTCGAGCGCCGCGATCTCGGCGCGCAAAATGGCGAGCACGGCAGGGTATTCGTCGCGCATGTAGAAATAGATGCGCTCGGCCTCGACCGCGTGGGCGGCGATAATCGCGCCTTCGAAGGTGCGGTGCGGATCCTTTTCAAGATAGATGCGGTCCTTGAAAGTGCCAGGTTCGCCTTCGTCGCCATTGATCGACATCAGCCGCGGCCCTGGATAGCCGCGCACGAAGTTCCATTTCTTGCCGGCCGGAAAGCCGGCGCCGCCGAGACCGCGCAGACCGGCGTGCTCCATGATCTCGATGATGGCGTCAATGCCGGTCTCGCCCGCCTTCACCTTCCGGAGAAGCTGATAGCCGCCAGCGGCCCGATAGGCATCGAGGCCAACATAATCGGGCACGACAACTTTCGTATCGCCCGAGCGAGCCAGATCGATGAGGATATGGCTGCTGGCTTGGTCGACCTCACGGTCGCCAATGCGCGCCGCGGGCGCTGCGGCGCAGCGGCCCATGCAGGGCGCACGCATGACGCGGACTGTGTTTGGGTCGGCCTTGGCGGCCAGTTCGCCAATCAGGTGTTCGGCGCCCGCCAGCATGCAGCTTATCGATTCGCACACCCGGATTGTCAGCGGCGCGGGTCTCGCCTCGCCTTCCCTGACGATATCGAAATGGTCGTAGAAGGTCGCGACCTCGTAAACCTCCACCTGGGACAGGCGCATGTCTTCGGCAAGCGCGCGCAGATGCGCGGCCGACAGACAACCGTAGCGGTCCTGGATCAGATGCAGGAATTCGATCAACAGATCCCGGCGCCGTTCGCGATGGCCAAGAAGTTCCCGGACCTCGGCCAGGGCAACATCATCCAGCGCCCGCCCTTTGGGTCCGCGATCGGGAGATCGCCGTTGCTGCATTGTCATCCTCTCTCCTCCCGGACCCTTCGTCTGAGGAAGGCGGCTCCCGCCACCAATGTGGTTGTGAGTTCCCTCAGCCCGGCGCACCTTGGATTCAAGGACTTGGCACACAAATCGACTTGGCAGACAAGTTGAACCAAATGCCGGTTTGACAATTTTAGCATGGCCGGGGCGCCGCGACAGAACTGATCTGCGCCCTGATTTGTCGCACGGCCTATACCGGGGCAGCTTGCGCCTTCTCGATCAAGAAAACGATGTGGTCTCCCTGCCGTTGCATCGCCTCCAGGCGGTCGCCCATTTCGTTGATCAGATTGGGAATGTCTATGGCTGCCAGCGGATCGGTGCAACGGACCTCAAGGCGCTCGCCTGGGCTTATGCCGCTGAGCGCCTTGCGGGTTTTCAGCGCCGGCAAGGGACATTTCAATCCCGTCAGATCGAGCTGTCTCGTCGTCATGGTGGCGCACCATGGCGGACCGCTCACTGGTCGTCAACGGTCACCGCCTCAGGGGTACCGCAAGTGAGAGCGGCCAGGCGTCGCACCGCATTTTGGCATACTGCATGCCCACCGGCTCGACGGCGTTCGTCAATACAGGTCCGAATAGGCAAGGAACTGAACGGTCTGGCCCGGCTCGACCTCGGCTGTTTCCTCGCCGAGTTCGACAAGGCCGTGCGTTTGAACCAAAGAAGACAGCATGCCAGCGCCCTCGCGCGGGAATTTGACGGCTTCATATGTGCCATCCTGCGTCCCACGCAGGCTTACCCGCACATATTCGCGTCGCCCCGGCTTTTTGCGGTAGGAGAAGGCGGCCCGCACCGGCCGCGAAATTGGTGGCTGCTGCCGTGCGCCGGCCAGTGCAAAGATCGCGGCGCGCGCAATATGGGCGAATGTGACGAAGCTCGCCACCGGATTGCCGGGCAGCCCAATGAAGGCTGTTCCCCGGATCACCCCCATGGCGACTGGGCGGCCGGGTTTTATGGCCACCCGCCAGAAGACCAGGGTGCCCACACTCTCGACGGCGGCCTTGACGCAGTCGGCCTCCCCGGTCGAGACCCCGCCGGACGCCAGGATCAGGTCCTGTCCTGGCGCAGCCTTGCTCAGCACATCCGCGATCAGCCTGCTGTCGTCGATCAGAATGCCCAAATCGGTGGTCTCGCAGCCCAATCTTGCCAGCATGGCCATCAGCATGAAGCGGTTCGAATCGAAAAGCTGGGCCGGTCCCCGGACCTTTCCCGGCGCGACGATCTCGTTGCCGGTCGAGAAGATCGCGACGCGAACTTTGCGCCGCACATCGATCTGCGTCATGCCGAGCGCCGCGGCGAGCGCAACATCCTGCGGGCGCATGCGCTGGCCGGCCTGCAGGACCACCTTGCCTGCTGCGACGTCCTCGCCCGCCGGCCGCACGTTGGCTCCTCTTTTCAGGCCGGGCGGAAGAATGACCCTGCCGCTATCGTCGACACGGACATCTTCCTGCATGTAGACCGTATCTGCCCCCTCCGGCAGCGGAGCGCCGGTGAAGATGCGTATGGCTTGTCCGGGCGCGGCGTGCCGATCCGGCGCCATCCCAGCCTGGATCCTGCCGCTCACCGGCAAGGTTTTTTCAACGGTTCCCGGCAGGTCGTCGCCGCGCAGTGCATAGCCGTCGACGGCTGAGTTGGTGAAAGGCGGCAGGGCCAGCGGCGCCACCAGATCACTCGCCAGGACGCGCCCATCGGCAATCGCCAGCTGGACGGTTTCGGTCTCGTCGACAACGGTCAGCCGTGAAGCAATCAGTGCGGCTGTATCATCGAGCGATCGCATCGGGCCGCCGAAAGCGAAGCAGTCATCTGAAAGTTGCGCCATCGAGCCTTCAGCCTCTATGGATCTGGCCGAGCCGGCAGCTCGGCGCCATCCGGCAAGCCCAGTCTGCGCCTGTGCGCGCTTTTGTGGACCGGCATCGGTTTGAACAGGCTATATAGTGCAGGTCAAGCCGGAGGTAACGCGTCCACTCCGGCGAGCGGGATTGCAATTTCAAGAGAGCGCCATGCAACAGATGAAAACCCGACCAGACCCCGCCATCATCATGCCGAGCCCGGATGACATCCGATTGACCGAACAGGTCAGCGGCATCGATCATACGGGCGCCGCTCTTCAAATCCGCGTCCCCGTTGAACGCCCGCTGACGCTCTATCTGAATGCCCAGGAGATCGTCACGATGATGACGATCGGCGACTATCCCGAATATCTGGCGCTGGGCTACCTGCTCAATCAGAACATGCTCAAATCTGACGACGTCGTAACCGAGGTCGAATATGACGACGACGTGCAGGTCGTGGTCGTCCGTACCGAGCGCAACACAAATTACGAGCAGAAGCTTAGAAAACGGACGCAGACTTCAGGCTGCGCGCAGGGGACCGCTTTCGGCGATCTTCTCGAGGCGCTCGATGTCACTCTGCCGCCAGCCGCGCTGCACACCTCCTGGCTTTACCAAATGACCCGCACGATCAACACGACGCCGTCGCTCTATCTCCAGGCGGGCGCGATTCATGGCTGCGTGCTTTGCAAGGAAGGCACGCCGATCTGCTACATGGAGGACGTCGGGCGCCACAACGCCGTCGACAAGATCGCCGGCTGGATGTATCGCCACGGCATCGATGCCGCTGACAAGATCCTTTACACGACGGGCAGGCTGACGTCGGAGATGACGATCAAGACGGTTCGAATGGGCATTCCGATCCTCGTCTCGCGCTCGGGTTTCACCGCCTGGGGAGTAGATCTGGCCCGTCAGGCCGGCCTGACGCTGGTCGGTCGGGCGCGCGGCAAGCGGTTCGCCGTGCTGTCGGGCGCGGACCGCATCGTCTTCGACCAGGACCTCGCTTCCGTCGACGAGGAAGCACCGCGTCACAGACGCAAGGGAGCTGCCGATGGCGAATGAGCCGATGACGAATGAAAAGGTGCCGACCTTGGGCGTCGTTCTCGCCGGGGGACTCGCCCGGCGCATGGGCGGCGGCGACAAATCCATGCGTCGGCTCGACGGAACCACCATCCTCGATCGTGTCCTCGAGCGCCTCAGCCCGCAATGCGACGGGCTCTTGCTGAACGCCAATGGCGACCCTGCCCGCTTCGACCGTTTTCGCCTTCCAGTCGTCGCCGACCCGGTCGAGAACTATCCGGGCCCGCTTGCCGGCGTGCTTGCGGGCCTCGACTGGACAGCGGCGAACAGGCCCGATGTCGAATGGATCGTCAGCGTCGCAGCCGACTGTCCTTTCATGCCGCGCGACCTCGTCGAACGGCTGCATCGGGCGCGCATAGCGAAAGCTGCGGATCTGGCGGTGGCGATGTCAGCGGGTCGGACGCATCCTGTCATCGGGCTCTGGCAAGTGGCGATGCGCGATGCGTTACGCCATGCACTCGTCGAAGAGGGCGTTCGCAAGATCGACCTGTGGACGGCTCGCTACCAGGTTGCCACCGCGTGCTGGCCGGACAAGCCGGTGGACCCCTTCTTCAATGTCAACACGGTTACAGATTTTGCCGAGGCCGAACGGCTCGTTTGGCAGCTTACCGACCCTTAGCCCGAATATTTCACACTTGGCCGGGTCGGGTAAAACCCATGCGCTCGATCCCCTCGTTGAATTCAGGCGAAGCGAGCGCGGCAAGGAAGGCCTGCACCGCGGGTCGCTGTTTGCGGGCAGAGACCAGCGCGAAATCATAATGCTCTTCCTTCAGCGCAATGAAACCGAGCCCGGCTGAGCGCGCCACCGGCGCAATGGTGACGCCCCAGTCTGCTCGGTTCTGTGCGACTGCCGCCGCGACGGCATTGTGCGAGCGGGGCTGGTTCCAATATCCGTCGGGACGCGCCGGGCCAAGCAGTTGGTCGATCAGGATGCGCGTACCCGAACCCTGGTTGCGGTTGACCATCATGCAATTGGGATCGGCGAGTGCGGCTCGCACCGCCTCCTCCGGGTCGGTCCCCTGGAAGCGCACGTCGCCCGAGCGGTAGACGATGCCCTGCATGCGTCTCCATCCCTGCACGAGTTCGAGACCTTCGCTCAGGAACGGCGCATTGTAGCTTTGCGTCTTGGCATCGAAGAGGTGGATGGGCGCGATATCGCACTCGCCTCGCCTGGCCGCGGCCAGGCCGCCCAGGCTGCCGACCGCGATGGACCGCACCGTCAGGCCGGCGCGAAACAGAATGCCCACGACAAGATCGAGGCCGGTGCAGTTGCTGCCGATCACCACGAGATCGGGAACACGGACGTGCGGGGTGAACAGCGTCACCGACGCCTCGCTTCCGGCAGGCATATTGTCGGCTAGAGCTTCGATGCTGATGAAGCCGTCGGCCTGGGCAAAGGACGTTATCGCCCCCGAGCCCTTGCCGGTGGGATAGGCGACCAGCCCCTGCTCACCCTCGACCAGCGATACCATCACGAACTCCGTGCGGCCGAGTTCGGACTGAATGCGCAGTGGGACCTTTGCCGCGACCTTCGCTTCGGTCCGAGGCGGCAGGCCCGCCATGCGGCGCAGCACGGGTACGATCATGTCGTGGAAGGTGAACATGGCCGAAGTCGGGAATCCCGGCAGCACGACGACCGGCTTGCCGTCGCAGACGGCGAGGCAAAGCGGCTTTCCCGGCTTCAGCGCCACGCCATGGGCAACGATGCCGGGCGCGCCGAGACGGTTCACGATGCGGTGGCTGACATCACCCGCGCCCTTGGACGTCCCACCCGACACTATCAGCACGTCATGCGCCGCCAGCGTCTCGCGCATGGCGGCTTCGAGTGTGGCTTCGTCATCCGGATAGGCGCCGAGAAAGCTCGCCTGGCCGCCATTTTCGGTTATCGCGGCGCTGACGATTGCGCCATTGGCGTCGTAAATGCCGGCGGGTCGCAGGGTGTCGCCTGGTTGGACAAGTTCGTCGCCGGTCGACAAAACCGCCACCCGCAGCTTGCGCGCCACCGTCACCAGCGCAATTCCACAGGCGGCAAGCATGCCGATTTCACGCGAGCCGATCACCGTTCCGACGCGCAGCAGAACCTCACCGCGGGCAATGTCGGATCCGGCATGCGAGATGAACTGGCCGGGCGAGGCTCCGCGCCTGACCTCGATGGCATCGCCTTCGGCTGGGTGTGTGTGCTCCACCATGACGATGGCATCGGCGCCGCGCGGCACCGGCCCGCCCGTCGCGATCGAGGTGGCGGTGCCTGCGAGCACAGGGATTTGCGGGGCGACACCGCAGGCGATGGATTCGCGGTTGAGCAGGAGCCTGGCAGGAAGCGCCTCCGACGCGGTGGCGATGTCGGCGGCGCGCACGGCAAAACCATCGACGTTCGAACGGTCGAAGGGCGGCACGTCGATCGGAGCCGTGACATCATCGGCAAGCGGCAGCCCAAGCGCATCCGCCAGCATCAGTTCTTCGGTCGGGGTCGTCCTGGGAAATAGCACCGCCTCGAAACGGGCGAGCGCCTCGTCGCGCGACAGGACCGTCAGGAACTGCTCCTGGCCGGTATGCTCCTGGCCGGTATCTGGGCGGGTGGATCTGGTCATCACCGACTCATCTGGGATCGTCAAACACAAAGGCGCCGACAGCTGTTCCCGCGGCCCAACCCTCACTGCCCCCTGGAATGGCAAGCCATGCATCCGCCAGGCGGATCGCCTCCAGCGAAAAATCTCCTATCGCAAGCGGCCGCCATCTGTCTTGTTCCTGCTTCAGCAGGACGATCTCGGCCAGTCCGACCGTGGAGGAGATTTTTCGCTCCAGTGCCAGGACCGTCTGTCGCCGGGCGCTCCTGCCCGTCAGGCGATCGATAGCCGGCTGAACAAGCGCCAAAAAGCCGGCAAAGGCCTGATCGGGCGCGCCGGGCAGAGCAATGATCGGGACCCCGACGAGCCGGCCGATCGCCGCGGTTCGGCCGGGCTGCAGCGCTATGTTGTGGGCGACGAGCGCCCCACGCGCGGCAAGCGCGTCAGCTGTAGCGTCGGCGCGCCCCGCACCAGTGCCTCCAATCAGGATGATCAAATCGCCGGCTGCATTGCCAAGCGCCTGGGCGACGGATCTGGCGTCGCGCGCAACCGTTTCGATATCGAATACGGTCGCGCCAGAGGCTCTTGCAAGGTCGGCGATAAAATGCGCCGTGAAAGTATCGCTCGTCGGGGCGGCGACATCGATCAGGCGCACCTGCGGCATCCGCACCGCAATTTCACCAATCCCTGCGCTTCGCACTGTCAGGAGGTCAGCGGCCGACAGCCTGTCCCCTGCAATGATGAGCGGTCGGCCCGCCGCCATGTCCTCGCCGGCGCGTCGCACGCCTTGGCCCGGTGCCGCTTCATCGAGCGCCTGGGGCATCGGGCCGCTGCAATCGATGAGATCGGCATCGAGAACGCAATCGCATCCCTCCGGCATGGCGCCGCCTGCCTCTATCCAGACCGGCATTGCCATCAGCGGCAGCGGCGAATAGGCCGACGCACCAGCAAGATCGAGCGCGCGGCACGCCCAGCCATCTGTCCTTGCCGTGTCGTGGATGGGATGCGCGCGTGCCCGGGGCGGCATGGCGGCGCCGATCTTCCCAAGCGTCTGGTCAAGCGGCAAAAGAGTGGGCGCAACCGGCTCCACTCCGTCGAGGAGTGCGGCGAGAGCCGCTTCGAGACCGGTCAGCGCGCCGAAGGAAGGCTGCATTCTCATCATGTCCGATGATGGGGCAGATGCAACCCGCTTTGCAACCGACTTCAGGAGCGCTTCTGCTCAGCGTTCGGGAAGAACAGTTGCTGGCCGTCAATATTGTATTCGCCGATCGCCTGCTGTCCTTCAGGCGAGATCAGCCAATCTATGAAGCGTTGGCCGGGTTCAGCCTTGACGCTCGGGTGCCTCGCGGGATTCACCACCATGACACCGTACTGGTTGAACAGCCTTTTATCGCCTTGGACCACGATCTCCAGTTCGCCGCGGTTCTTGAACGCCAGCCATGTGGCGCGATCGGAAAGCACATAGGCATCCATGGCGCCGGCTGTGTTGAGTGCAGCGCCCATGCCCTGCCCTATCTCCTTGTACCAGGACCCCTTCATCGCCGCGATATCGACACCTGCCGCCTTCCAGAGTCCGAGTTCAGCAAAGTGGGTTCCGGATTTGTCGCCGCGGGAAACAAAAACAGCTTTTTTGCTCTGGATCGATGTCAAGGCGACTGCGATATCCGGCGAACCCTTGATGCCGGCCGGGTCGCTTCTGGGCCCAATCAGGACGAAATCATTGTACATCACATCGAAGCGTCTCACGCCAAAACCTTGCTGGACGAATTTCTCCTCCTGCGCCCTGGCATGGACGAAGACCACGTCTGCGTCTCCCCGGCGGCCGGCGTCGAGCGCCTGGCCGGTTCCCTGCGCGACCACCCTCACCTCGATACCGGTCCTTATGGTGAACAACGGCAGTATGTGGTCGAAAAGGCCGGCATCCCGCGTCGACGTCGTCGAGGCCACCACGATCGACTGTTCCTGTGCGCTGGCCGATGCGCCGCTGGAGGCGAGGAAGGTCAAAATGACCGCAATTGCGGTAAACTGCCGACGGTTCAGCACTGGAAGCTCCATTTCCGCAGTCAAAGAACGAGTTCCCCATGGATAAAGGCTGCAGCTTCTGCGGATGCGGGGCGATCGAAAAAATCACCGGCGCTGGCGTGCTCGCACAGTCGGCCGCGAACGAGGAAGACGACATCTCCCGCGAGCCGTCGCACCTGACCGAGATCGTGCGAAGCCATGACGATCTTGGTGCCCGATTGGGAGGCCATGAGGATGATCTCCTCGACATGGCGGGTTGCAGCGGGATCAAGGCTGGCGGTGGGCTCATCGAGCAGCAGGACCTCGGGTTCGCGCGCCAGTGCGCGGGCAAGCGCCACGCGCTGTTGCTCGCCGCCGGACAAGCGCCGCGCAGGTCGCGCCGCCAGGCCCAGAAGGCCCACACGATCGAGAAGTTCCTCGGTGCGTGTCGCGCGACGATGGCGCGGACAGCCAGCTTGCGCCAGTCCGTAAGCCACGTTGGCGGCGACGGAGCGGCGCAGCATCACCGGTTTCTGGAGCAGCATTGCCCGGCGGCCGAGGCCGCGATCGGTGCGCCCACCCCAGCTCACAGTTCCTGCGGAAGGCGCGGCAAGTCCCATGCAAACCCGAAGCAGTGACGTCTTGCCCGCGCCATTGGGACCGAGCACCAGTGTCGGCGCACCGGGAGCAATCGCCAGGTTCAGGCGGTGGAGCATGGTCGTGGCGCCGGCGCTGAGCGAGACCCGGTCCAGAATGAGAGGAAGGTCGGTTAGCGCGGCCCGCATCATCAAGCCACCCGTTGCTCCGACCACACTCGCAGGCCCCAGGCAGCGGCATTGATCGCAAGAATGAGGCCGATCAAGATGGCGCCGAGACCCATCGCGAGCGGCAGGTCTCCCTTTGAGGTTTCGAGCGCGATCGTGGTGGTCATGGTTCGGGTAAAGCCCTCGATGTTGCCGCCGACGATCATGACCGTGCCGACTTCGGCGGCCGCCCGGCCGAAGCCGGCGAGCATTGCGGTGATCAGGCTGAAACGGCTGTCCCACAAGAGCGTCGCCACCCGGCCTGTCGGGCCGACGCCCATCGCCGTCAGTTCGTCGCGATATTCGCGCCACAAATCCTCGATGGTCTGGCGCGTCAGAGCCGCGATAATCGGCAGGACGAGAAGCGCCTGCGCGATGACCATGGCGGCCGGTGTGAACAGCAGGCCGAACGCGCCGAGCGGCCCTGATCGCGACAACAGCAGGTAAACGGTCAGGCCGACGACTACGGGCGGCAGGCCCATGAAGCCGTTGACAAGCACGACGAGCGCGGAACGTCCCGGAAAACGGGTCAGTGCCAGCAACGCCCCGAGCGGCAGTCCCACGACGGCCGCAACTGCAACGGCGGCCAGGGTAATGGTCAGCGAAAGCCGCACGATCGAGATCAGCGTCGCGTCGCCACTCGCGATAAGCTGCCATGCATTTAGGCCTTCTGACATACCCTTTCACCTGCGCTGCGTCGTCCTGCTATTTCTGCTGCATTTACTCCGCATTCGTCAAACAATTGAACCTGCGCAGGAATATGCATAAGATTGCAGGATGGATTTGCTGACGACTGCAGAAGCCGCAGACTATTTGCGCCTTGGCGAACGCAAGCTTTACGAGCTGGTCGCCAAAAACAGCATCCCGTGCAGCAAAGTGACGGGCAAATGGCTGTTTCCGCGCAACGAGCTCGACCGGTGGGTTCTCTCGGGATTGGCGCGTCCCGACGGAATGATTGCGCCCGAGCCGCCGCCCATAGTCGGCGGCAGCCAGGACGACCTGCTTGAATGGAGCCTTCGCCAGGCGGGCTCTGGCCTCGCCTCGCTTACCGAGGGGACGGCAGGCGGCGTTGCGCGTCTTTTGCGTGGCGAGATTGCCGCTGCGGCGATCCATTTCCACGGTGATGCCGCCGACCCCAATGTGGAGGCCGCGCGCGCCATGCCGCGGCTGCACGATGCGGTGCTGATCGGTTTCACGCGGCGCGAAAAAGGGCTGCTGCTGCCGCCGGGCAACCCCCGATCGCTCAACAGCCTGGCCGATGTCCTAGAAAGCGGCGCCAAGATCGCGATGCGCCAGGTCGGGGCCGGAGCCCAAATGCTGCTGGATGTCCTGGTCGCCCGCGCCGGCGCCAGCCAGAGGCGGTTGAACCGGCTCGAGCCGCCATGCCTGACAGGGCCGGAACTCGCTGCCGCGATCCGGACCGGCAGGGCCGATTGCGGCATCGCCACACGCGCCGCCGCGCGCGCCGCCGGCCTCGAATTCGTGTCATTGGCGTGGGAGAATTTCGATCTGCTGATGCGGCAGCGAACCTATTTCCAGCCTTCGATCCAGGCGCTGATCCGCCTCATGGCCCAGGACAGCTTCGCTCAGCGTGCCGCAGAACTCACGGGCTATGACACGAGCCCGGCCGGGCAGGTCCGATTCTTCCATTGATGTGGGTGTCGATGGAGCGCCGGGCGCACCGCCGAACCTGTTCAGCCAAGGTCGATGTC
Organism: Mesorhizobium sp. WSM4814; assembly: GCF_055811595.1. Classification (NCBI taxonomy): domain Bacteria; kingdom Pseudomonadati; phylum Pseudomonadota; class Alphaproteobacteria; order Hyphomicrobiales; family Phyllobacteriaceae; genus Mesorhizobium; species Mesorhizobium sp. WSM4814. The sequence goes on along the minus strand of NZ_JBVVQT010000007.1, from coordinate 125,513 downwards.
GCCTTCGACGACGTGGTGCAGACCCGCGCGTTCGGCCGTGATCACGGCCCTCACGGTCAGGCGCCCCTGCCCTTTCAGTCCCGCATCCGCCACGGCCTTTTCGATCGCCTGCTGCGAGGTGACGCCGACCTGCTTCAGGAACTTGCGCATCGACACGTTGAAGGCATCGGTTTCCATGTTTTGAGTCATAGGATTGCCTCTAATAGCTTGGACTGTGCGGCTGGTCGGGTCGCGATCGCATGCTGTTCCCCGGCAAAGACGCTGCCCGCCAGCGGAACACGGAAACGTATGATGCGCAATGCATAAGACGCTCGCAACAGCTTTGCTCGCTGCTGTTTTCCTCGCCGGCGCGACGGCACATGGTGCGGAACTGCGCGGGCATGGCGGTCCGGTGCGGGCGATTTCCGTGGCGCCGGACGAAAAGACGGTGGCAACCGGCAGTTTTGATACCAAGGCAATCATCTGGTCGCTTGAGACCGGCGAAGCACGCGACGTGCTGCTCTTTCATGAAGGTGAGGTAACTGCCGTCGCTGCATTGCCAAACGGGCGCTTTGCCAGCGCCGGTACGGATGGTCGCATCGCGATCTGGCAAATCGGTCGAGGCGAGCCGGCCCGCATCCTGGAGGGCCACACCGGGCCTGTCGCCGACCTCGAACTGTCACCCGACGGATCGATGCTGGCTTCGGCGTCCTGGGACACCACCGTCCGGCTCTGGCCGCTTGCCGGTGGGCCAGCGCGCGTCCTCGAAGGCCATCGTGCAAACGTCAATGCGCTCGCCTTCTTGGCGGACGCAACCCTCGTCAGCGCCGGCTATGACGCGACAGTCATCTTTTGGCCGAGCCAGGCTGGGGCGGCTCCGCTTCGGGCCATCATGCCGACGCCGCTCAACGCGCTAGCAAGAGCGTCCGGCGACCGCCTGTTCGTCGCAGGTGCTGACGGGCAGCTGCGGCTGCTCGACCGGCGCGGCAAAGTGCAGCTGGAAGTTCCGGTCTTGGGCAAACCGGTGATTGCTCTCGCCGCCACCCCAGACGCGAACTATCTCGCCGTCGCCGGCATCGGTGATGGAATCCTGTTGCTGGACGCCATCAGCCTCTCCACCATCCGCACGCTCGACACCTCCGGCGTGGCGGTATGGTCGCTTGCGTTCGCGGCTGGCGGCAAGACGCTTCTGGCTGGCGGCGCCGACCATCTGGTGCGGGAATGGAACGTCGAGACGGGCGAGCGCCTTGGAGCCGCTACAGCAGGCAGGACCGATCCGATGGCCAGATACGCAGGCAATCCGGACGCAGAAGTATTTCGCGCCTGCGTTGCCTGCCATACGCTCGACCCGAACGATGGCCATCGAGCCGGGCCGACGCTGCATGGCATTTTCGGGCGCAAGATAGCGTCCGTGCCGGGTTACCATTATTCGCCCGCTTTCCGGAAAATGGACATCGTCTGGACACCGAAAACCGTGTCAGAGCTGTTCGAGCTGGGTCCGAACGCCTACACCCCCGGCACCAAGATGCCTGAACAGACGATCAGCAATGCCGAGGATCGGGCAGCCCTGATCCGCTTTCTTCAGGCCGAGACACGCACCGACTGAACTTCGACATCACCGCATCGACCGAGCGCCCAAAAGGCTCGATGACTCCAGCCTGTGGAACACCGCCCGATTGCGGCCAGTCTGCTTGGCAACATAGAGTGCTTCATCGGCCTGGCGCTGGAGCTGCTCCGGCGAAATGGCCTGGTCCGGCGCCTGGACCGCCACGCCGATGCTGAGGGTGATATAGCGGGACACGCGGGATCCAGGGTTAGGAAGACGAGCAGCTTCCACACACTCGCGAATTCGCTCGGCTACAATGGCGGCCTCCTGCTCGTTCACACTTGGAAGCAGCACGAGAAATTCCTCACCGCCGTAGCGCGCAACATGATCGCGATCGCGCCTAACGTTCTCCCGGATCAAGCGGGCGACCTCGATGAGGCAACGATCGCCCTCGGCATGACCGAGACGATCGTTGAGCTTCTTGAAGTCGTCGATGTCGCACATCAGCATGGCGGCCCCGCCGGGGCATTTGCCGCCACCGCCCCAGACGTGGTCGAGCGTTTCCGTCATCCGGCGCCGATTGTCGACGCCGGTCAGCGGATCGGTTCTCGCCAGAAGCTCCAGCCGATCGTTCGCTTCTGCCAGTTCGGCAACCCTGTGTCGGTCTCGAAGCTCGAACAGAAAAGTCTTCTGAGCCAGAATTGTCATCGTACGCCGCGCGGCGACCGTAGCGAGAATGCCGCTGGCAAAAAACAACGTGGCAGCCACCGCATTGCCAATCTCAAGGCCCGGGTTCTGCACCTGGAAGACGAGATAGAGACCGAGAGCCAAAGCCGCGACCGTCACGGTCCATGCCTGAGGGACGCCGAAGATGATGATGGCGGTAATCGCTACGAACAGCATGATGTTCAAGTGCCGTTCGTAGAACTCGCCGCCGGCGCTTGCGCCGACCAATACGATCGACAACAGGATGAGGAACATGCCTGTGATCAGGGAACCCCCCTGGACCCAGGACGGGCGCCGTTTTCGCCAGACAAGGACCACGGCTGCAGCGACGGGAGGGATGATGGCGCCAGGCAAGAGCATGGATAGCGCGATCGACCTTGGAAGCATCACCAGGTTGAGCGCCAGCGTCAGGACATCCAGGAACGCCACCCATGTCATCCAGGCGCGGATGATCTTGGCCGTTTGCGACCAGACACGTGCCTGAAACAGGCGCTTGATCTCGCCTTTGAGCCGGATGTCGCGCGTGCGCTGCGCCAGAAGTCGCTCAACTTCCGCCGTGACGGCAGGATCGTCCTGCATGTCGAGGTGCGTTCGATCTACCAATCGACGGGCCCTGAGGCCCCCCTTTCCCATACATCCATTCGAGCCACCCGGTGGTCAGCCGAGCGGCAAGCATGTCACGCTATGCTGAAGATTTGATTGCTAAAACCGTTTATTTGCGTGTTGATTGCAACCCTCGAAACCGGCTCTCCGCTTGACGCCGGCAAGGCGGTGCACCCGACCTATGTCGAGGGGCAGTCCAAAGCGAGGGCTCAGACCGAGGGCTCAGACCGCCTTGTCGCTCGAGGCCTTGCGCTCCCGCAGATAGTCTTCAGTGGTTCGCGGCGGCGAGCGACCAGGGCCTGCATAAGGATCGAAGCCCTCATTCATCGCCGCATCGACGCGGCAATTGTCGCACATCCGTACAAGGTCGAGCCGCCGTGCGTTCTCGCCTGCAAACATCCAGTGTTTGCCTTCGAGCTTGGCGACGATCCGCTCGACGGTGCTCCTTGTGCCGAACGGCTTTGCGCAGCGGATGCAGTTGTACGGCTCCTCTTGCTTCACGACCCGGCTGCGAGCACCCCATGCCTGGAAATCTACCTGCGGCGTCAAGGTGATGACCTTCTCCGGGCAGGTCGCGGCGCAAAGGCCGCACTGCACGCAGGCGCTCTCGGAAAAATACAGGGCCGGCTGCTGTTCGCTGTCGGAAAGCGCCCCGGTTGGACAAGCCGAGACACAAGAGAGGCAGAGCGTGCAGCCTTCGACATTGACGTCCAGGCCGCCGAACGGAGCTGCAGCAGGCAACGCCACCCGGTCGACCGGCGTCGGCGCGGCTCGATGCAGCTCGAGCATGGTGCTCGTCAGCAAGCTGCGCTTCTTGCCGAGCGGCAGGAATGCCGCCGGGCGCCGCGACGCAACATCTGGAGTAATCAGGTCGAGCGCCGAGGCGAGGAGGTCGGGATCGTCCACTTCGATCAATCCGCAGACCTCCGCGCCATAACCGAGAGACCGGCTCAAAAGATTGGCGATTGCGACGTTTGCGGCAATTCCGGTAAGCTCATGCCTTGGCTTGGCCGACGACAGCGCCCTTACGGCGCAAGCGCCCCAGGCGACCGGCGCGGTCCACGCCTCGACCCCTAACTGGGTTATCTCGTTCACCGCGACCGGCAGGACATTTGCGGGCAGACCCGCGCCGAAGCGGGCAAGTGCGTCGATCAGCGGCTCGCCATGGCCGAGATCATGGAAAAGCACAATCGCATCCAGGCCGCCCGCCTCACGATAGGTGACAAGAAGCGTCCGCAGCCGCCGAAGCAGCGACTCGGCATCCGGCACGGCGTAGGCGGCAGCACCCGTGGGACATGCCGCCGCGCAGCTGCCGCAGCCGGCGCACACTTCCGCATCGATTGCGACGTGGTCGCCGGCAGGCGCTATCGCCCCTGTCGGGCACAGATCGAGGCACCGCGTGCAGCCGGTGATGCGCGATCTCGAATGGGCGCACAGATCGGCGGAGAAATCGATGAAGCGCGGCTTGTCGAACTCGCCAACCAAATCGGCTGCCGTTGCGATCGCAACGGCGACGGAGGCGCGATCGCCGGGATCGGCCTTCACGTAGCCGTCGCGCAATTCATGAGCAGGGAAAAGTGGAACCCCGCCGGAGAGATCAAGGATGATGTCGGCGTTCGAGACCGCTCCATCCCGCGATATCCCGAAGCCAAGCCGATCGCGCGAAGATGGATTGGGCGCCGCGAAATCGTCGACTGTCAATTCGAAGGCGCCAAGATGGCCGCGCGCTTGCCGGATCGTTCCCTGCATGACGGGAAAATCCCAGACCCGGTGCGGCGCGATATCGCGCGGACGGCTAAGCAACACAGTGACGTCCAGCTTTTCGGCGAGTTGCCGGCCCGCATCGATCGCCGTCGCGTCGCAGCCATAGACCAGGACGACACCATTGCTCGAAAGCGTAACGAGCGCGGGTGACGAAGCGGGTTCGGCCGCCATGGCGAGCAGAGCCGCCGCTTTCGGGCCGGCAGCAGCAGCATCCTGCGACCAGCCGCCCGTCTCGCGAATGTTTGCGAAAACCAGATCGCCTGCGAAACCGAGTTCCTCGGCGAGGTCGCCGAAAAGCGGCGCCTGTTGCGTGCAGCTGATGGTGACTGCTTCGCCGCCGCTCAGGGCGCTGCGCACCCGGTCGAGTTCCGCGCCACAGAACTGGTCCCCCGCCTCGACCCGTGCGCCCTTGCATCCGCGGGCGACGCTGGCGCCGAAGCGTGGCATGCTCCGCTCGCAGGAGCAGACAAGGACCGTGCGTCGTTTGTCCAGGCTCATTCCGACTCCCGTGGCATCTTCCTTGTCCACGCGGTAGCGCCTCTTGCTTGGAAGTATTATAAAGACATTACAGTCGCCGTCATCAAAATATGGATCGGCCTATGCGGCCCTCTGTCAGCGACATCCAACTGCCACCGCCTTACAGCCTCGTGCCGCTGAGAGAGGCCGGTGACGCCTTTGCGCACGCCTGCGCGATTGCGGCAGACGAAGGGGCAGGCACGCTTGCCTGGGTGCGCCGCTACGATCTGGCCGAATTCGCAGTGGTGCTCGAGCCTGAAGAGCCGCTGGAGGATGCGCGTCGCGCGATCTATGCCGGCATGAACGCACTTGCCGATGCGCTTGCGGTCCATGCTCCGCCGTCGCGGCCCATCACCTTCGACTGGCCCGACACTGTTCGCGTCGACGGGGTTCTCGTCGGCGGCGCCCGCCTGGGCTGGCCGGAAGGGGCACGGGAGAACGAAATCCCCGACTGGATCGTCTTCTCCGGCATGATCCGCACCGCCGTCATCCGCGCCGGCGAGCCCGGTCTGCGGCCGCTGCTTGGCGCGCTTGACGAACTCGGCTTCGTGGCGCTCGATGCCGGTGAGATCGTTGCGAGCTTCTCCCGCCATCTGATGGCCGCATTCCACGAATGGAGCGATACCGGCTTCGGTTCGATCGCCAGCCGCTGGCTCGACCGGCTGCCCCGAAAGGGCGATGAGCATGCAGAGCTTGCCGGCAACGGCGATCTGCTGATTTCCGACACGGCCTCTCACGGGCTTCGCGAGCGAAGAAGCCTGCCCGAGGCGCTTGCCAGGCCCTCGTGGCTCGATCCGATGACGGGCACGCCATGGCTTTGAAGCTGCCGCGAACGATCCGCCTCGATCCATCGGATACGTTTGTCTATTCGCGCGCTGCAGAACCGGGCGAATGGGCGGTGACCGGCACCTTCCTGTTCTTCGGCGCCGATGTGGCCAAGCTTTCCGGCAAGCAACGGCAGGCGTTCCGCGCCGGGTTCCTCGGCATTGATAGCTTCGGCTGGTCCACCCTCGTCGTGGTCACGGACGCGACCGTGCATGATCGCGCGGCGGCCGTCGATCGGCTGGCCGAGCAGCTTGTGGTGCGATGCGGTGCGCCGGACACCGAAACGGCGCGCGCCGCCGCCGAAGAGGAGATAGAATTCGCGCAATCGCTGTGCGACCACCCGCCAAACACGCTGATTGCGGTCAACCGCACCAGCGAACAGGCCGGCACCCGCGAGTGTTTCCGAACCCTGCATCGCAAGGCGAGCCGGCTGGAGCCGGCAACGGCATTCCGCTTTGTCGAAATCGACGGCGAGGAGGAGTCGACGGAAAAGTTCGATCTCCTAGCATTGGCCGGGAGGCAGAAGTGAAGGATTTCTGGGTTTCCTCAGGTCATCACCTTCTCGACAGGGATGAGGCCGGGCGCCTGCTGGTGACCGACTCCTTTCTGAAGGCATATTTTGCGCGGCCAGAGCTTCTCCCTCCCGAAACGGCCTGCCCGGCGGAGCTGCGCCTGCATCACGAGCTTTTGATGCATCATCCGCGCCGGCCGGTCGCGAAGCAGGAGATCGCCGCCCTGGAGGACCCGGATGCGCGCGAGAACTGGGAGTTCATGATCGCCTTTCGCGACCATGTGTTGGCCGCTCCCTCGCTCGAGGCCGCATATCTCGCGCTGGCGCGCGGCTCGGCCGAAACTATCCCGCCGCTGTTCATGAACCAGCTTGCGCAGGTCGTCCTGCGCAATGCGCTGGATGGTCAGCACGACGCCTGCGTCGTGCGAGCCGCGGAGCTGTTTTATCGGCCGCAACGGGTGACGTCTAACGAGGGCGCCGTGCTTCTCGCCGATGCCGAAACCATAGAGCTGCATGAACAGAACCGCCATGCCTCGCCACTCCTGAACATGCTTGGTGGCCCAGCCGTCACCGAACTGGAGATACTCGACGAGAACAATGCCGAGCGTTACTTCGCCAGGAGCGACGCTTTCGATATGGTGCTCAAGCTGGGCAGCGCGCGCAGTCCGACCCGGCGCGGCCTTGCCACAGCAATGGAGATCTGGGTTCGCCATCTACTTGCGGTGGACGTGGAGATCGAGCCGGTGGAGCGGATCGAGGACGAGGACTGGGCCTGGTTCGTCGGCCTCGACGCCGAAGCGACCCGCATCGGCAACACGCTCTGGGCCGGCGATGAACTTGACCCGGAGGCTGCACAGCGCGTGATTGCACTGTTCCGGCTCACCTTCTCCGACACAGGCGAAGTACTGCCGCAGGTGGGCGCCAGGCCCGTCTGGCTCATAATGGCCATGACCCCTGACCGAACGATCCGCATGAAGCCGCAGAACCTTGTCGCAGGCCTGCCGTTTCGCGCCCCAGGGACGGTGAACTAGGAGGATTGGTGCCATGGTGCGGGAGACGGCGGAAGTCGGGGTGATCGTCGAGCGACGGGCTCTGGACAACCCGTGGATCGACCATGTCTGGGTTCCCGTGGCCGTGCTGGCGGGCGCGCCGAGCGCGGCGCCATGGTCGGTGCTGCACGAATCAGACGGCGTGACGCGCTTCTATGCCGGAACTTTCAAGCTTGAGCTCTTCGGGTGCGACACGGGCATGTACCGGGACAACCTCCGTTCGGGGCGGCCTAGCCTGTGGATCGCGCTCCGGTCGAGCGATGCTCCACCCGGAGTTGTGCTGCACCTGGTGACCGCTGACCCTTTCGAGGGCGAGTCGCTGACCGAGGCTGGCCCCGACATCATCGAGGCCGTGCCGATGCCGATCGAGCTTCAGCAATGGCTGGCCGCCTTTGTCGAGACGCATCACGACGAGCGTCCTTTCATCAAGCGCAAGCGCGATCGGGCGGACCCTGATGCCCTGGCGAGGCGCGGTCCTCGTTCCGGAACGACGGATGATGCCGAATGAGCGCGGGACGCGACAATGTCTTCGCCCGCTGGTCGCGCCTGAAACAGGCGGCGCGTTACAGTTCGACTGCGGGGCCGCAGAACGATCAGCTTTCGCCTGACGAAGTTGCGGCGCCAGCCGATACTGGTGAGCAGCTTGCACCAGCAATTGTCGAGCCGGAGGCCGCCGAGCCCCTCCCTCGCCTCGAGGATCTGACCGCTCAAAGCGATCTCTCAGCCTTCCTGCGCAAAGGCGTGCCCAAAATGTTGAAGCGCGCCGCATTGCGCAAGATGTGGTCGCTCGATCCGGCAATTCGTGATCATATCGGGCCTTCCGAATATGCCTGGGACTTCAACAGCCCTGGATCCATGGCGGGATTCGGCCCCTTGAAAGCATCCAGCGAAGCTGTCGTGGATTTCCTGTCGAACGGCGGCAACCCGACCGATCCGGCACCCGCCGCCATGGCTTCGCAGGCGCCGGAGAAGGCGCCAGCGACCAGCGCCGTTTTGGCGGACGAGGGCGTGAACGCCTCAGCCGATGGGTCGGATTCTGTCACGCCGGACAGTTCGATCGAACCGGCAAACCCCGAATCTCCTTCGGCCGACGGCGCCGGGACCGCTATCGACCGCGACGAAGGCGCCGGCGCTGCGGAATCATCGCCGATCGATCGCCAGCGACGCCATGGCGGCGCCATGCCGCGCTGATCTGGATTTGTTGCCATTTTGGCACAGTCGCTGTTGCAATTGCCGGGCGGGGCACTAGTATTCACTTACCCACTCGTTGAGGGGCACGGTCGAGGTCAGTAGATGAACCCAGACTTGCGCCTGGAGGAGGCAATCGGCACGTCGTTCGGAGCTGACGCTCTGGTTCCCGGCGTAGAAGATGCTGACGTCAACGACGTGAACAGCGCACGCGCGGATGAGTACGCGCTGCTCGCCACGCTTCTCCTGGCCGCTCCGGATGCAAACCTCATGGCGCGGCTTTCCGGGTTGCGAGGCGACGCCGAGACCCCGCTCGGCAAGGCTCATGCTGCACTCGGCCAGGCCGCTTCTTCAGCCTCTCCGGTTGCCCTCAGTCGCGAGTATTTCGAGCTCTTCATCGGGGTCGGGCGCGGCGAACTCGTTCCCTACGCCTCCTACTACCTGACCGGCTTTCTCAACGAACGGCCGCTTGCCCGCCTGCGCGGGGACATGAGGCGCCTCGGCCTTGAACGCGCGGACGGTCATTTTGACCCGGAAGATCATCTCGGCACGCTGTTCGAGATCATGAGCGGCTTTGCCGCCACCCATTTCGTGGTTCCCGCCGGCGAGGAGCGGGACTTCTTTGAACGTCACATCGCGCCGTGGGCGAGCCGTTTCTTGGCCGATCTGGAAAACGCGGCCTCGGCCAGGTTTTACCGGGCAGTCGGCGCATTGGGGCGGATTTTCATCGACATCGAAGCCGAAGGCTTTGCCATGGAGGCGCGACCAAGCTCGTGACCTGATCGCGTCGACGCATAGGGAGGAAGGCAGATGCAGGAAAACAAACAGACGGCAATGAACCGCCGCAATTTCCTTCGCGCCTTCGGCGGCGCATCCACCACCGCCGTGGCCGCCGCCGCCGTGACGCTCACTCCAGGAGAGGCGCAAGCTTACGATCCCGGTGAGGAGGAGACGAGGGCTCGCTACCGCGAGACCGAGCACGTCAAGGCATTTTACCGTGTGAACGGTTATGAGACGTTGAAGAAATGAGGGCGCCATGCTGACCAAGCGCAAGAGCGGTCAGGCGAGCCGCACAAGATTGCACACATTGATGGGCACGGTCGCCTCCGCTCCCATCGACCGGCGAACCTTCCTTCGCCGCTCCGGTCTCGCGGCCGGCGGAATGGCTGCACTCGGGTCGTTCCATCTCGGCACCGTTCAGAAGGCGGCGGCCATAAGTCCGCCGCAGCCAGGCGTGCCTATAGAACTGAAGAAAAGCGTCTGCACCCATTGCGCGGTCGGCTGCACCGTTACCGCCGAAGTCCAGAACGGGGTTTGGACCGGTCAGGAGCCTTCGTGGGACAGCCCGATCAACCGCGGATCCCATTGCGCCAAGGGCGCAAGCGTACGCGAGCTCGTACACAGCGACCGCCGGCTGAAATACCCGATGAAGCTCACCGCAGGGCAGTGGGAGCGTGTCTCCTGGGACGACGCAATCAATGGGATTGGCGACAAACTGCTCGAGATCCGTGAAAAGTCCGGCCCGGAATCCGTCTACTGGATGGGGTCGGCCAAGTTTTCCAACGAAGGAACCTATCTCTTCCGCAAGCTCGCGGCGCTGTGGGGAACAAACAATCAGGACCACCAGGCCCGCATCTGTCATTCGACCACCGTCGCCGGCGTAGCCAACACCTGGGGCTACGGCGCGATGACGAACTCCTTCAACGATATTCGCAATTCGAAGACCATGATCATCATGGGCGGCAACCCGGCTGAGGCACATCCGATAGCGATGCAGCATCTGCTGGAAGGCAAGGAACTCAACCAGGCCAATCTGATCGTCATCGATCCCCGTTTTACGCGCACCGCCGCCCATGCGACCGAGTACGTCCGGTTCCGCTCCGGCACCGACATAGCGCTGTTGTGGGGCATGCTTTGGCACATCTTCGAGAACGGCTGGGAGGACAAGGAATTCATCGCGCAGCGCGTCTATGGGATGGATGAGGTCCGCAAGGAAGTCGCGAAATACACGCCGGAGGAGGTTGAGCAGATCACCGGCGTGCCTGGCGATCAGGCGAAGCGCGTCGCCGAGCTGTTCGCCACGCAGAAGCCGTCGACGATGATCTGGTGCATGGGCCAGACACACCACACGGTCGGCACCGCCAATACACGCGCAAGTTGCATACTGTGTCTCGCCACCGGCAATGTCGGCAAGCCGGGGACCGGCGCGAACATCTTCCGCGGCCATGACAACGTCCAGGGCGCGACGGATATCGGGCTCGATGTGGTCACCCTGCCCTTCTATTACGGGCTGACGGAAAGCGCCTGGAAGCACTGGTCGCGCGTTTGGGAGATCCCCTACGAGGACCTGCTGAGCCAGTTCGACTCGAAGGATGCCATGGAAACCCCGGGCATACCGCTGACGAGGTGGTTCGATTCCGTCTCGCTGCCCAAGGACAAGATAGCGCAGCGCGACAGCATGCGCGCCATGTTCATTCAGGGCCACGCCAGCAACAGTATCACCCGTATCCCGGATTCGATGAAAGGCCTGACAGGCCTGGAGCTGCTTGTCGTCGCCGATCCCCATCCCACCACCTGGGCATCGCTGGCGGTGGAGGCGGGGCGAAAGGACAACACTTATCTGTTGCCGGTCTGCACGCAATTCGAGACGTCAGGCTCGCGCGTCGCCTCAAATCGGGCCATCCAGTGGGGTGAGCAGATCGTGAAGCCGAGCTTCGAGCAGAAGGACGACTACCAGGTCATCTATCTGTTGTCGAAGAAGCTCGGGCTTGCCGACAAGATGTTCAAGAAGATAGCCGTCGAGGGCGACCGTCCGGTGCCGGAGGACGTGCTGCGCGAGATGAACCGCGGCAGCTGGTCGACGGGCTATTGCGGTCAGTCGCCAGAGCGGCTCAAGGCGCATATGAAGAACCAGCACAAGTTCGACCTGGTGACGATGCGGGCTCCGAAGGATGATCCCGAGGTCGGCGGCGACTATTACGGCCTGCCGTGGCCATGTTGGGGCAAGCCTGAGATCCGCCACCCGGGTACGGCCAATCTTTACAGCACCGGCCTGCATGTCATGGACGGCGGCAGCCCGTTCCGCGCCCGCTTCGGCGTCGAACGAAACGGCCAGACCCTATTGGCGGAAGGCTCCTACACGCAAGGCTCGGAACTCACCGACGGCTATCCGGAGTTCACCATGGCCGTGCTCAAGAAACTCGGCTGGGACAAGGATCTGACGGCGCAAGAACGCGCCGTGATCGAAAAGATCGGCGACGACATCAACAAGGTCTCGTGGTCGACGGATCTGTCAGGCGGGATCCAGCGCGTCGTGCTCAGCCATGGCTGCCATCCCTACGGCAACGGCAAAGCGCGCGCAGTAGCGTGGAACCTGCCCGACCCGGTACCCACCCATCGCGAGCCGATCTATTCGCCGAGGGTGGATCTGGTCGCAAAATATCCGACCTATCCCGACGCCACGCAGTTCCGGTTGCCGAACATAGGCTTCAGCGTGCAGCAGGCGGCGGTGGAAAAGGGCATCGCCGAGACGTTCCCGCTGATCCTGACCAGCGGCCGGCTCGTCGAATATGAGGGTGGCGGCGAGGAAACGCGGTCGAACAGATGGCTGGCCGAGTTGCAGCAGGAGATGTTCGTCGAGATCAACCCGGCCGACGCGTCCGAACGCGGCATCGGCGATGGGACCTGGGTTTGGGTCAATGGTGCGGAGAACAACGCGAAGGCGCGGGTGAAGGCGCTGGTCACGGAGCGCGTCGGCCGCGGCGTCGCGTTCATGCCCTTCCACTTCGGCGGCTGGTTCCAGGGCAAGGATCTCAGGGCCCACTATCCGCAGGGCACCGATCCATATGTTCTGGGAGAGAGCGTCAACAGCATCACCACCTACGGCTACGACCCGGTGACGGGCATGCAGGAGCCGAAGTGCACGCTCTGCCAAATCGTTGCGGCGTGAACGGGAGGAACAGAAATGGCCAGGATGAAATTCCTTTGCGACGCTGATCGTTGCATCGAGTGCAATGCCTGCGTCACCGCCTGCAAGAACGAGCACGACGTGCCATGGGGCATCAACCGGCGCCGCGTCGTCACCATCAATGACGGCAAGCCCGGCGAACGCTCCGTCTCGATGGCGTGCATGCATTGCACCGACGCGCCTTGCGCGGCGGTCTGTCCGGTCGACTGCTTCTACACCACGGCCGACGCGGTGGTGCTCCACTCCAAGGACCTGTGCATCGGGTGCGGCTATTGCTTCTACGCCTGCCCGTTCGGCGCCCCGCAATATCCGCGTGTCGGCAACTTCGGTTCGCGCGGCAAGATGGACAAATGCACCTTCTGCGCCGCGGGCCCGGAAGGTGATTCCACCGAAATTGAATATGCCAAGTACGGAGCCAACCGGCTGGCTGAAGGCAAGCTGCCGCTTTGCGCCGAAATGTGTTCAACCAAGTCGCTCCTGGCCGGCGACGGGGAGATCATCGCGGCGATCTACAAGGAGCGTGTGACGCAGCGTGGCTATGGTTCGGGAGCCTGGGGCTGGCAGACGGCCTATCGGGAAACAATCGACGTGTAGGAGGCAGTTGGGCTCGTCTCGCGCGCAACGGAGCTAGCAGGGAGGACGGAGAAATGCCGGACAACAGGCTTGGTCGACTGATTCCGCAGGCTATCGCGGCGTTCATGACGCTCACGCTGCTGGTCGCGGCGCCCGTGTACGCGCAAGCCCCATCCGGGAGCAACCCGACCGCTCAGGCGGTGAACGAACAGCAGCTTCTTGATGAGCTGCGGAAGATCGAGGGGCGCGTCACCCTGCCCAATACCGCCGCCGGCTTGCTCGAGCAACCGCAAGGCCGCGATTACCGCGGCTTCCACGAGGGCTGGCTGCCGTGGATCGGCGGCATCGCGATAACAGGAATTTTGCTGCTGCTGGCGCTGTTCTATGTCTACAGGGGCCGCATCCGTACACTGGCGCCCGAATCGAGCGTAAGGATTTTGCGCTTCGGTGCTCTGGAGCGGCTGACCCACTGGATGACTGCCACGGCGTTCATCATCCTGGCCATCACCGGCTTGAACTTTATCTTCGGCAAGCGTCTGTTGATGCCGCTGATCGGGGCCGATGCATTTTCAACCTGGTCGATCTGGGCGAAATATGCCCACGACTTCGTCTCCTGGGCGTTCATGCTCGGCATATTGGTCATGCTGGTGACATGGGCCTGGGACAACCTTCCCGATCGCCATGACGCGCATTGGCTCAAGGTCGGCGGCGGCTTTTTCGACAAATCCAACAGGACGCATCCGCCGGCCGGACGTTTCAACACCGGTCAGAAGCTCATCTTCTGGGCCGTCGTGCTCGGTGGAATTGCGCTTTCGGTATCCGGCATATTCATGCTGTTCCCGTTCGCATTCACCGACATAAACGGCATGCAGACGGCCCAGTATGTTCATGCGACTGTCGGCATAATCCTGATCGCTGTTATTATCGCTCACATCTATATCGGCACGCTCGGCATGGAAGGCGCCTATGAAGCAATGGGCTCGGGCACGGTCGATATCAACTGGGCGAAGGAGCATCATAGTCTTTGGGTCGAAAGACAGGAGGCCAAAGGTGCGATACCGCCGCGCTCGGCGGCCGAAGCGGCCGAATAATAGCTTCTGCGCACAATCGAAATGCCCGGGCCATTGGTCCGGGCATTTTCTTGGCGTGCTGGTAGGCTTCATTGCGCGAGCGTGCCTCGAAATCCACGCCAGCTAGCGCAGGCCTATATCCGGGCTAGCCCCCAATATCTCATACTACGAAGGCGTCTCCTCGCCCTCCGCGGCTGCGGTAGAGTTGTCGCCCGGTTCGCCCGTCCAGTTTTGACCGACCAGATTGTGCCCCGGATCGCCGACGCGAGTGCTCTCGCTGCTGTAGACCTGCCATGCTGGCTGTTGCTGCTGCGCGCTCAGAAGAAAATAGCCGGCCCCGATCGCAATCGCGATCGAAACGACAATTCCGGTCAAGATCATACCCATCCCGCCTTCTCCCTTTCACCTGCTCAAAGTTCCGCAGTCATGCACTCATTGTGGCGGTGGCGTCTGTGGCGGTGGCGTCTGCGGCGCTGGAGTCTGCGGCGCTGGATCCCGCCCCGTCACAGATGGATTGCCAGATCCCTGAGGGGCCGCACCGGACTTTTGCTGATACTGCAGGTCGAGTGCGGCCAGTGCAAGCAACGGCGGCGGCATGGCGACGCCGGCCACTCGCATTTCCCGCGCGGTCTTCTGGCATTGTGCAATGTCGTTGGCGGCGGCCAGTTCCTCCGCTTTCGCGGCATTGATCACGGAATCCTTGGGAGTGCTCGACGTATCGGAGGGAGGCACCGGCGCGGCCCTGCTTTCCTTCTGGGGCGCGTTCGTCGCCGATCCGCTGGCCACCTTCTCTTTGCTCGGTTGTGGAGCATCGCTGGCAACCCCAGCCTGCCCGGTAATTTTCTGCGCCGAGCCCGTCCCGGTCTCGGGCTTGGCGGGCGCGGCTGCGCTGGTGGAAGATGTGCCAGACTGCTGAGCCGGGGCAGCCGCGGTCGGGCTGGCCGCTTCGGCAGGCGCCTTCATGAAGGCGAGGAGCTCCTGGCAGAGATTTGCAGGCCCGCCTGCCTGCTGGGCAGCAGGCGTTGCAGCCGCTGGAGGCGCGGGCTCGGGGGCAGTGCTCGTCTGCGCCAGCGACGTCGACGCCGACAAGGCAACGATCCCTGCGAGAAGCATTTTTTTCATCGCCTTGCTCCTTCCGTGATGAAAATCACCCGCCTCGGCGACAACATAACGTCAGAGGTGCCAGAACGATCCATGGGATTGCGAGGCCTGCCTCGCAATTCGGCCATCACTGTCCTCGATGAGATGACTGACGACTACATGCGCGAGGCCAACGGAAAACCGATGGCAGTCGACATCGCGAGGGCGATCGGCCGCGGACGGAAAAATGCCGCAAATCAGCGGCGTACTTTAGCCGCGAAGCCGCTCAGGCGGCCGTTTTCGCCCACCACATCAGCGGGAAAAGCCGAAGGATGACCAGCCGCGCGCAACCCGAGATCATCCGCCGGGAAAG
Organism: Mesorhizobium sp. WSM4814; assembly: GCF_055811595.1. Classification (NCBI taxonomy): domain Bacteria; kingdom Pseudomonadati; phylum Pseudomonadota; class Alphaproteobacteria; order Hyphomicrobiales; family Phyllobacteriaceae; genus Mesorhizobium; species Mesorhizobium sp. WSM4814. The sequence goes on along the minus strand of NZ_JBVVQT010000007.1, from coordinate 109,743 downwards.
CAAGACCTTCCGTTTGGCGCATTGCCTTTTGCCGGCATGGCGCGACGGCGAGATCGAGTCGACGTCGGCGCCCGGGTCGATCGGCATGGCTTTCACCGGCCAGGCGGCTGCCGTTGTGCGCGTAGCCGATGGCACTGCAAGGCCACGGCCCGTGCCGCCTATGACAATCGGGCTTGGCGGCGACACGCCGATCGCCTGGTTGGAGACGGACTCTCCCTCCGACGTTCTGGAAATCACCGGGGCGACCGGGCTGCGCCGCGAGATGGCGCGGGACATGCGTGTCGAAGGCCACGCCGATCTCGATGACGTGCATGGCTGGCAGGACCCGATCATCCAGGCGGTGCAGACCAGACTGCGCGCCGCCCTGCGCGGGTGGATACCGATGTCGGACATGGAGGCCGAGACACTGGTTCGCGCCGCCTATGCCCAGGTGCTGCGGCGGCACTTCGGTGGACGCGATCTTATCTGGCGAACGCTTGACGCGCGGCGGCGTCAGCGTGTGGTGGAACTGGTGCTGGACACCGCCGACAAACCGCTGACCTTGGGAGATCTTGCCGAGGCGGCCGCACTCAGCCCGTTTCACTTCGCGCGCAGTTTTGCCAACACCTTCGGCATGCCGCCGCATCGCTTTGTAACTGCAAGTCGGCTGGATCGAGCGTTTCACGCTCTGCGGTCGACCCAGGCAACCGTGCCGCAGGCGGCTGCGGCTGCGGGGTTCTCGAACCTGCATCATTTTCGTCAACTGTTCCGGCGGCAGTACGGCGTGCCGCCATCGGACATAGGCAGGCAGGCGCGGGCTCAGTCCATCCGGCACCGATAGGGCTTCGGGCGACAGCTTCGCCTGAACCCGGCGATCCACGAAGTGAGCAAGAATCGACCCTGTCCGCGGCGCCGGCCGTGCCTATTTTCAGCAAACCACCCTTTGAGGCCGGCGACCGAACATCCGCGCCGGCCTCATGGCGAGCCAAGGATCGTGACATGACGAAATCTCACCGAGTCAACCAGTCTCCCTCAAACAACCAGTCTCCCTCGAACATTGACAACCCGCAGCGCCGGCAATTTCTGGCGTCGGCAGCTTGTCTCGGCGTTGCGCCCTGGCTGCTGTCTTCGCTTGGCGAAGCGGCGGCGCAAACGGCCAGCCCGCAACCCGCGAGCCAGCGCCGCAAGCTGGGCGCCCTCGAAGTGTTTCCCGTGGGGCTCGGATGCCAGTGGAAACCTGGCCCTGACGAGCGCACCGCCCAGGATTATTTCGGCAGCCGCATAGATCGCTCCGCCGCCGTTGCGCTTATCAGGCGCGCGGTAGACCAAGGCGTCACCCTCATCGATACGGCGGAAGTGTATGGACCCTTCATTTCGGAGGAGATCGTTGGCGATGCGCTGCAGGGGCTGCGCGAGACCGTCGTTCTGGAGAGTAAGTTCGGGTTCAACGTTGATCTTGAGACCGGCAAGATCGGAGAGGGCCGGAACAGCCGGCCCGAGCACATCAAGCGCGCCGTCGAAGGCAGCTTGCGCCGCCTGCGCACCGACCGCATCGACGTGCTTTACCAGCACCGCGTCGACCCGCTTGTGCCGATCGAAGACGTCGCCGGCGCGGTCAAGGATCTCGTCGCCGAGGGCAAGGTTTTGCATTTCGGGCTCTCGGAGCCGGGACTTGAGACCATCCGACGCGCACACGCGATTCTGCCGCTCGCCGCCATCCAGAACGAATATTCGATGGTCTGGCGTGGTCCCGAGGCCGACGTGCTGCCTCTGTGCGAGGAACTGGGTATCGGCTTCGTGAGCTGGGCTCCGCTGGGCTATGGTTTCCTGACCGGCACGATTACGGCAGAAACCCGCTTTGGCGACGACCCCGAGCGAGACTTTCGCGCCTGGGTTCCCCGCATGGCTGAGGATGCCTTGGCGGCCAACATGGCGCTCGTCGATGTCGTGCGGACGTGGGCGCAACGCAAGGAGGTCAAACCCGCCCAGCTGGCGCTGGCCTGGCTGCTGGCACAGAAGCCGTTCATCGTGCCGATCCCCGGTACAACGAAGGCCGCCCACCTCGACGAGAACATTGCGGCCGCTGCCATCACCTTTACGGAGGACGAGCTGCATCAGCTCAATGCTGACGTGGCTGCGGTCAAGATCGAAGGCGCTCGGCTTCCTCCTGCGGTTCTCGCAATGTCCGGCGTGGAGGCCCCACCCAAGGCTTAGTCCGGGTGACCGCCTGCTCAAGGTGAATGCACCTGAGTCGTGGGACATAGCGAATCTGAATTGGCCCCACTTCAAAGCGAAACTGACCATAAGTGGTTGATTCATGGACTTTGGTGGCCCGGAGGACGGAGGACGTGTTCACGGCACTGATTTCATTGTCTTTTTCCTGGGCCAGAATTGGAAATCTTCCCGTATTGTACTGCCCGGTTCCGCGGCTTGCCATGAAACCGCAAATTCTCGGGTACTTGTCGGTCGGCGACACATATCGCCACCCAATGGGCCCAAGCCGGCTACCCCTGCTCATAGAAAAGAACACGACCCGCTGGCAGAAGCTGATCGAAATAGTCGAAGTCGCGCACATTGCGTGTGAGAACAATCCAGCCGCGTTCCAGCGCCTGGAGATATAAGCTCGCATCGTTCAGCAGGCTCTCGCCGCGGGCAGCGCCTGACAGACACGTCACCAAGCCGGCCAGCATTCCGGCCTCGCCCATGGCGGTCTCCGATGGGGAAAAGAGCCGGTGGCCTGGTATGTCTTCGAGGGTACGCCGGATTTCGCGTAACACGGTCTTCGTGGCCGGGTGCGACGGATCGAGGCGGCCGAACAGGTGCGTCAGCTCAGCCAGGCAAACGGTGGAGTGATTGACGATCCGGGTCTCAAGCAGTTCGTCCACGCTTACGGGAGAACGCCCTTGGAGTACGTCGATATAGACGCAGCTATCGAGCAACAGCTCAAGGCCAGCTGAAATCGGCTTCCGAAGAATAGGCAGATCGGCGGCCGAGCGGCGTTGGATAGTATCTGTGCTGCGTTGCGGCTTGATCCGCCGCAGCGCACGGGACAGATCAAAACTCAAGGTCGATTTCTTTCGCGACCCGGCCCTTCCGGCGGACCACCTTCACCCCAAAGTCGTCCTCAAGCGCGACCTTCGCCAAGGCGTATTCCAGTAGTTCTGTATCGGTGGTAATGCCGGACTTTTCCTTGGCAGCCGCTATGAGGTCGCGTCGAATCCGACCGCCGATCCGGCCATTCTCGCCTTCAAGCAGCCCGAGCTGCCGCGCCGTATCAATGACCGTCCGCCGCCGCAGACTTGCCTGAATCGGTGGCGGCTGAGTTTCATGGGACGGCATCAAGGATCTCCTTGTTAGACAAAATAGCGATTCTGGCCAACAGATTCAAGACGCGGATGCGGACTGTTGATCCGCGCTCACCGCCGCGCCCGCAGCAGTTCGGACCGGTCTGAAACCTTCCCCTGAACACTGATCCGGAGCGGCCCTTCACCCTTGCGGCTGTCCTTCGGACTCTCCCGCCGCCAGGTTCTCGAGATCGTCCTTCATCCACCAAGCGCCGATACATGTTCCAGATCCTGCCGGCGCTGTTTGGCGCGTCGCTCGTAACTGGCCTGGTTCTTGGTCGCGATCAACGTGTGCGGGCTGCCGCGCCTTTCGGTGGCGAGGTCAAGGTCGCACACGGCGTTTCGGACGCTCTCCTCGACGTGGGTCCGCCGGTTCTGGGCCGCCCTCAGGCGCCATTGCTGTTGATGAGGGTCAATCAGAAATGCGCCGAGTGCGCGACAGTCGTCGCATGTGCATTTGAGCGGATTGGTTCGCGACCAGTCCCGCGGGGCCTCCAGCGGCAGCGCGATGCGACCGCGCAGATGGTCGAGAGCCGCCTCACGCAGCCGGCCGATGGCCGGCCATGCCCTGCTCTCCGCCCGCTTGGCGAAGGCCAGTGCCGCCGGGACGAGCACCGCGTCCGGCGTGTAGGTCCGGGGCCAGGCCAGCAGGTGCTCGATCGCGCGCGCTGCAAGCCCGGCGTCGATCTTGCTCGTCGCCGTCAGGAGATCGACGACGAAGCCAGGCAGTACGGACGCAGGTCGCGTCCAGGGGTCGAGCTTGGCACGCTTGGCCGGGTCACCCGGCAAGACGTCGATCAAAGCTGCGCCGATCTTCGCGGCGTCGCCAGCGGACTCGGTCGGCGCCGCTACGCAACGCATCAGCAAATCGGCGCAGGCGCCGAGGTGGGCCGCGGCATTGCGTCTGACGATCTCGACCAGCAAGTCCGTGGCCCGCGGTCGTGGAAGGAGCGCGGCGGCGCGCACGAGGGCGTCGTTATCGGACGCGGCGTAGTGGCCGTTGGCCGACAACTCCGCGACAAATTCGTCGATGCGCGCGGCATTGCTCAGCCGAACCTGCAAGTCGAGCATCCGACCGGCATCGGTATCGTCCTCCCTGCGCCATGTCTCACGGGACCAGGAGCGCAGCATGTGTCCCGAAAGCTCATCGCCCTCCCCCCACAACTGTCGCTTGGCGGCGGTGTCGCTCGTCTCCCAGCGCTTCGCCAGGTCTTCGAGATACGGCAGCGTCGCCCCGAGGCCGGCCTGGTTAAGCACCGCGAGCCGCCGCGCGCGCGGCCACAGCACCAGACCGGCGCGGCGATAGGTACGGTCGAAAGAGGCGCCCTCGTTGCCCGTCGCCTCGTGGAAATGCTGCTCGTCGGGCCTCAGATCTTCGAACGCATCGGGCGGACAGAGCTCCTCCTCATTGAATGGAAAGTCGTGAAACCCGACCTCGCCGCCGTCCGGACGCCGCCACGCCGACAGGGTCAGCGAGCTGTCGAAAACCTCCGCGACTTCGAATTCTTCATCGCCCTCGTCGTCTCGATCCCAGCGCCTGCGGCGATAATTGCCGGTGTGCACGGCGCTGCCGCTCTCCTCGATCGATACCAGGACAAGATGGAGATCGCACTCCGCCGCCGCTGCCGCCTCGATCAACACCGACGCCACGCCCGCATCGGCCCCCTTGAGGGTGTCGAACGACAGCTCCGCCGGCGTGTAGGCATGCTCGAGCGGCACGATCAACTTGTCGGGCTCGTCCTCCGAGCCGGCCCAGCCGCGCAGCAGGTCCGCGACGTGCGCCTCGACCGCGCGATAGTCGGGGGCCCGCAGTGTGCGTCTCTTGCCGAGGAAGCGCAAATTATAGACGAGGATCAGGCGATGTCTGATGATGACCGGGCGCACTTCATGCAAGCAGTCTGCATAGAAGGCGGCGTATCCGATTTCCGACGGATCTTCGGGGTGCAGATCGAACATCACCTCTCGACCCAGGTGCCGCACGACCAGCTCGCCGCCACGATGAGCAGAGGGAAGTACGATCACCAGGGTCGCGAACATGCCGGGCGTCTTTTCGGTGTCCCGGTGATTAAGGAAGAAGCTGCCGGCGTCATAGACGAGAAGCTTGTAGAACTCCGCCTCGACCGGCTCTTCGACGCCAAGGCCGCGGGCAGCGTCGGTTACGAGCTCGGCCAGCGTCGTCTCCCAACTACGCCCGCCGATCTGGATCCTGCGCGGGTCGATCTGCCAGGTTCTGCGCACGTCGCGATCGAGCACCGTCTCCTCGCCGCGTCCATGGGGTGCCGCATCGGCTACGGCGACCAGCCGTTCGGCCTGCGCCTCCGGAAGCGGGAAGGCGATCCTGCCCACGCTCTCCACGTCGATCGTCGGCATGAAGATTTCCCGCAGGCCACCGACGCAGAAGTCGCCGGGGCGCTCGACCGAGCGCAGGCAATCAGGCAGGGCGGCGGCGATCGACGAGATGGGCATCCCGACAGTCTGGAAATGAACACTATGGAAAACCTTACCTAGACCCGGCCCGTCGGCCTCTCAAGAAATTTTGCACAGCAAGACACCCGATACTTGTCGTTGCCTTATCTGAGAGATGGCCCTTCTCGTTCATCAAAACCCGAAAATCGGCCCAGCAGCGCTGTGGAGCGCCCTATGGAGGGCCACGATAGAGAATTTCCGCGGCGCAGCCGCCGCTCCGGGCACGCTTCCGATAAGGTGCTTGAACTGTTCGACCTCACCCTCGTTCGCGCCATACATGCGCCGCTTATCGACGATCTTTTTTCCAAACTGCAGGAGACGTGCGGACGTGCGGTTGTCACGTCCCAGTGCTATGCGAGTGGTGCAATGGTGCAATAGCGTTTTCGGAGTGTAGCAAATGTCCAATCTGCCGATTTTATCGAAGCCTATATCGCCGCCTATAACCGCAGAATGAGAAGCAGGTCGGACCTCTATGCGAGAGCGGCCCTGTTCCTCCCGACAGAACCGCCGCACGTCGGGATGCGCAATGGCTTGTCAGATCCGCTTTGGCTCGAGCACATGGCGATGCCTACGCAGCGGATAAACGCGAGATGTGCGTTCGCGCTCCCCGGTTAGCCGCTTCCTTGTCAAGATTGACGATGTTCGATGTTTGTTCAATAGCAAGCTGTCAGTTGTGGTGGTCAGTACAAAAAATTGATTTGTGCGGCACACAAGCTGCCTAGATGTTACGGACTTCGCATGAAGGACCGATTACGAGGGGTAACCATGGTTCACACTGCACGTCTCCGCCACGATTCTCTGGCCGCCCCCTCCAGCAGAAACGTCCCTGCAAAATGGCTCGCCGCCGCGGCCTTCGCGGCGCTCGGCTTGCTCGCGGCCCCGGCCGCACAGGCGCAGGAAGCGCCTCCCGCGCCCGTCGTCACGGTAGCCAAGCCGCTGGTGCGCGATATCGTCGAGGACGATGAGTTCGTCGGCCGTTTCGAAGCCGTCGACCAGGTTTCGCTACGCTCCCGCGTCGGCGGCTATCTCGACCAGGTCCATTTCCAGGACGGTACGCTGGTCAAGCAGGGCGACCTCCTGTTCACCATCGACCAGCGGCCGTTCAAGGCGGCGCTGAACCAGGCGCAGGCGCAGGTCGACTCGGCCAAGACCCTGGTCGAATTCAGCAAGATGCAGTTCGAACGCGCCGAGACCCTGTCGCGCGAAGGCAACATACCGGTTTCGACACTGGACGACCGCCGCCGCGAATATCTCGCCGCCCAAGCGCAACTGGACGGCGCGGAGGCGGCACTTGAAAACGCAAGTCTCGATCTCGAATTCACCGAGATCAAGGCGCCGTTTTCCGGCCGGGTCGACCGCCGGCTAATCTCGCCGGGCAATCTGGTGCAGGCCGACCAGACCGTGCTGACCACCATCGTCTCGATCGACCCGATCAACTTCTATTTCGACATCGATGAGCGGACCTACTTCTCTTATGCGCGCGACGCCCGCGAGCGCGGCGGCGTCATGCAGGAGGGCGCCGGCGGCGTCGACGTTGTCGTCCGTGTCGCCGACCGTGATGAAGCGACGTTCAAGGGCAAGCTCGACTTCGCCGAGAACCGTCTGGACCAAGCTACCGGCACGATGCGGGCCAGGGCGCGCTTCGACAACAAGGACGGCGTGCTGCAGCCGGGCATGTTCGGCCGCATCAACGTGCCCGGCTCGTTGCCGCATCCGGGCGTGCTTCTGCCTGACGAGGCGATCGGCGCCGACCAGAACCGCCGCATCGTCTTCGTTGTCGACCAGGCAGGCCTGATCTCGGCCAAGCCGGTCCGCACCGGCCCGCGCATCGACGGCTATCGCGTTATCCGCGAGGGCCTCACCGGCCAAGAGACCGTGGTAGTCAACGGGCTGGTGCGAGTGCGGCCGGGCGTCACCGTCAAGTCCGAGATGACCAAATTGCCGCCCAAGGTTGAAGCCGAAGGGCAGACGCAATGAACTTCGCCCATTTCTTCGTCAACCGCCCGATCTTCGCGGCGGTGCTGTCGATCGTGCTCGTGCTCGTCGGCGGCATCGCCTATACGCAGCTTCCAGTCGCGCAATATCCCGAAATCGCGCCACCGACCATCGTGGTGCGCGCCTCCTATCCGGGCGCCGACGCCGAGACGGTCGCCGCGACCGTGGCGACGCCGATCGAACAGGAAATCAACGGCGTCGAGCACATGCTCTACATGTCGTCCTATTCCTCCGGCGACGGCTCGATGTCGCTCACCATCACCTTCCGCCCCGGCACTGATCTCGACGCGGCGCAGGTGCTGGTCCAGAACCGCGTCTCGATCGCCGAAGCGCGCCTGCCGGAAGAGGTGCGCCGGCTCGGCATCACCACGGCGAAAAGTTCGCCCGACCTGATGATGGTCGTCCATATGCTGTCGCCCGACGACACATATGATCAGCTTTACGTCTCGAATTATGCGCGTTCGCGCGTGCGCGACGTCCTGCTGAGACTGGACGGCGTCGGCGACGTGCAGATCTTCGGCGAGCGCGAATATTCGCTGCGCGTCTGGCTCGACCCGGAAAAGCTGTCCGCCTACGGCATGACCGCAGGCGACGTAGTCGAGGCGCTGCGCGACCAGAACGTCCAGGTGTCGGGCGGCTCGATCGGCGCGCCGCCGATTGGCGACGGCTCGGCCTTCCAGTATACGGTCACCACGCAAGGGCGTTTTGAAGACGCGCGCGACTTCCGCTACGTCATAGTCAAGTCGGCCGAGGACGGCCGCTTGATCTCCCTGCAGGACGTGGCGCGCATAGAGCTCGGCGCCAGGGACTACGTCACCAATTCCTATCTCAACAACAAGGCGGCGGTGGCGCTCGGCATCTTCCAGCGGCCGGGCACCAATGCCTTGGCCTCGGCGGAAGAAATCCAGGCGACCATCGCGGAGCTTTCGAAGGATTTCCCGAAGGGGCTGGCCTACGAGATCATCTACAATCCGACCGAGTTCATCGCCGAATCCATCAACGAGGTCTATGTCACCATCGCCGAGGCGATCCTGCTGGTGGTGATCGTCATCATCGTGTTCCTGCAGTCGTGGCGCATGGCGATCGTGCCGATCGTGGCGATACCGGTCTCGCTGATCGGCACGCTTGCCGTGCTGCTCGCCTTCGGCTTCTCGCTCAACATGCTCACTCTGTTCGGGCTGGTGCTGGCGGTCGGCATCGTTGTCGACGACGCCATCGTGGTTGTGGAAAATATCGAGCGGAACATCCGGCTGGGGCTCGCTCCGCGCGCCGCTGCGCACAAGACCATGGATGAAGTGGGAAACGCGGTCCTCGCGATCTCGCTGGTGCTGATCTCCGTCTTCGTTCCGGCGGCTTTCATTCCCGGGATTTCCGGCCAGTTCTACCTGCAGTTCGCCATCACCATCGCGGTCTCCACCGCGATCTCAGCATTCAACTCGCTGACGCTTTCGCCGGCTCTCGCCGGCGTGCTTTTCAAGCCGCACAGCGAGGAACATTCGAACTTCTTCCTGGCAAGGTTCGGCCGCGCTCTGGCGAACGGGTTCAACAACGGGTTCGACAGGATGGCGGATGGCTATGCCTGGCTGGTGCACAGACTGGTCGGCACGACCCTGGCGCTTGCCGCCATGCTGCTCGTTTTCGCAGGCCTGCTCTACGCGACCTATCACATGCTGCAGACGGTGCCGCGCGGCTTCATCCCGAACATGGACCAGGGTTATGCGATCGTCGTCGTGCAATTGCCGGAGGGCTCTTCGCTCGCCCGAACGGACGCAATCATCCAGAAGGCGTCGGATATCATCCGCGAGACCCCGGGTGTCGCCAACGCCGTCGCCTTCGCAGGATTCAACGGCGCGACATTCACCAACGCCAGCAATTCCGGCGTGATCTTCGCGCCATTCAAGAGCTTCGAGGAACGGCTCGAGAGCGGCGATACTTCCGACAAGATCATCGGCACGCTGTTTGGCAGCCTGCAAAGCATCCAGGAGGCCTTCATTATCGCGCTGCCGCCGCCGCCAGTGCGGGGCATCGGCAACTCCGGCGGCTTCAAGATGATGCTCCAGGAGCGCAACAGCGCCGACATGCGGCCGATTCTGGCGCTGGCCAACGAAATCGCCGGCAAGGCCAACCAGACGCCCGGGTTGATGGGCGTCTTCACCACCTTCTCGGCCTCCAGCCCGCAATTCTTCCTGGCGATCGACCGCGACAAGGCGCGCATGCTGAACGTGCCGATCCCCAACATCTTCGAGACGCTGTCGATCAATCTAGGCACCGCCTACGTCAACGATTTCAATGCCTTCGGTCGTGTCTACCAGGTGCGGGCGCAAGCCGACCAGGCTTTCCGCATCGATCGCGACGACATATTGAAGCTGAAGGTGCGCTCGGCGGCCGGCGACCTGGTGCCGCTCGGCACACTGATCGAGATCCGCGACGTCACCGGTCCCTCGCTCGTGCAGCGCTACAACATGTATGTCTCCGTGCCGCTTCAGGGCAATGCAGCGCCTGGTGTCGCCACGGGCACGGCGCTCGACCTGATGGAGGGGATCGCAGCCGAATCGCTGCCGCAGGGCACTTCCTTCGAATGGACTGAACTCGCCTTCCAGGAGCGGCAGACCGGCAACACGGCGGTCTTCATCTTCGGCCTGTCGGTTCTGTTCGTCTTTCTGGTGCTCGCCGCGCTATACGAAAGCTGGATTACGCCCTTCGCCATCGTGCTTATCGTCCCGCTCAGCGTACTGGCCGCCCTCTTGGGCGTCGCCTTCCGCGGTCTCGACAACAACATCCTCGTGCAGATCGGGCTGATTGTGCTCATCGGCCTGGCGGCGAAGAACGCGATCCTGATCGTCGAATTCGCGCGCCAAGGTGAGGAGCGCGGCCTTGACGCCGTCGAGGCTGCCGTCGAGGCCTGCCGGCTGCGGCTGCGGCCGATCCTGATGACGGCGTTCGCCTTCATCCTGGGCGTGGTGCCACTAGTGATCGCCAGCGGGCCTGGCGCGGAAATGCGCCAATCGCTCGGCACGGCCGTGTTCTCCGGCATGCTGGGCGTGACGTTGTTTGGCCTCTTCCTCACGCCGGTCTTCTACGTTGCTCTGCGCAGGACATTCCGGCGCAGGCGGCCTGAAGCCGGCCCGGCCCTGGCTTCCGAGAGCGGCGCAGCCGAGTAGACGCCGAGCCGATGAGGCGCCGGATTCAGGCTGAAGCCGAAGCAGCGGGTTCCTGAGTCTCGGTGGCACCATGCACGCTCAATGGCCGGTTGCCGTGAGCCGCGTGCCAACCGTCGTCACGGCGCTCACAGAGAGACGACCTGCTACCCAGAGTTGAGTCAATCAAACCCACAACAGTTGGCTGTCGCCTTCTCCACCAATATCATGAAACTTGATCCTGCTCTGAAGGACTCAGGAAGCATATCCGAGCGCTTATGCATACGTGCGGATGGACGTAGGAGTCATCAGGCCCGACGACGCCGGCCGTGGCGGTACACCAGAATGTTGCGGTCGAACTGTAGCCTGCGTTGAAGTCGACGCCGCTCCCGTAACCTGTCCCGGGTGCGCCCTTGGAGCGCAACCGTCGGCAGACTGCCGGCGCCGCGTGTGGCTGCGAAGTTGCCGAACCCATTTTGGACGCCCCCAGGACGCTAGCCCGCGGCAGCGGCCAGGATTGTGCGGCGAACGACCGTCTCCAGCACAGGCACCTTGTAGCTGTTCTTCGCCAGCGGGGTAGCGCCGGCCACCGCGGCACGGGCCGCCTGTCGCGCCAAGTCGTCGGTAAGCCTGTTGCCGATGAGGAGACGTTCGCTTTCGACGGCGCGGCGAGGCGTTGGTGCGACCCATCCCATGACGATCGAAGCATTTTGCACTGTCTGGCCCTCCATCGTCAGCACCACCGCCACATCGCAGATTGGCCAGTCGTAGCTGTCGCGCTCGGTCTGCTTGCGGTAGGCGGCCTTCGTCCCGGCGTTCAGCGGCGGAACGATCACGCGCGTCATAACCTCGCCAGTCTCGATCCTCGCATCGTGAGCGCGCTGGATTTCGGGTGGCAAGAAGAAATCCGAGAGCTTTACGACGCGTGAGCCGTTGGCGCCGCCGGCAAGTTCGGCGCTTGCATCATAGGCGACCAGTGCCGTCGCCGGCGTCGCGGCTTGGACCATCGCGTTTTTGTCGTTGTCGAAGATCGCGTGATGCTGGTTCTCGTCAGCGCCCCTGCTCCCCATCTCATCTGCACCTTCGCCATGGAAATGATCGTGCCGAAAATACCAGCAGCGCGGCCGCTGCAGCAGATTGCCCCCGATCGTTGCGGCGTTGCGGACCTGCGGCGTCGCCGCATGCCCGGCAGCATCCGACAGCGCCAAGTAGCGCGCGCGGATCTGTGGATCGTTGTCGATGCGGTCCAGCGTCACCAGCGCGCCGAGCGACAGCCCGTTTTCCGTGTCGACTTCGTCGAGACCGCGGATGGTCTTCAGATTTACAAGTCGCATCGGCGCTAGAATCCCTTCCTTCATCAAGTCCAGAAGGTCGATCCCGCCCGCCTTGGCGATGACGGGGCGTTGCTCGGTGCTTTCGGCAAGCAGACCTGCTGCCTGCTCGACCGTCGTGGCATCCACCCATTCGAAGCTGTTCATGGCCATGATGGACTCCTTCTGGCCGATCTCAGGCGCTGAGCGTCGCCAGCACATTTGCCGGGTTCATCGGCAAAGTGCGGATCCGCTTTCCGGTGGCGTTGTAGAATGCATTGGCGATCGCGGCGCTGGTCGCCACATTGCTTGCCTCGGCGATGCCTCGCGCGTCGGTCGACGACTGCGCCCCGATCTGCTCCATGAGCAGCACCTCGATCGCCGGAGTCTCGCGTGATCCGACCATCTTATATTGATCGACATTGGCGTTGAGTTGATGGCCGCTCGCCGCGTCCATGATGCGGTCCTCGTAGATCGCGTAGCTGACACCCTGGATGATGCCGCCGATCACCTGGCTCTCGACCAGTTTGGGGTTGATCGGCCTGCCGCAATCGCTGGCAGCGACGATGCGCTCGACCTTGACCACGCCGGTCTCGACATCGACCGCCACCTCGGCGAATTGGACACCGCCCAGCCCATGCCGGCTGATGGAGAGCTCTCCCGGCACCGCAAATCCCTCATAGTCGTCGTGCCGCTTGGCGAGTTTCGAGATTTCGCCGAATTTGGCTTCCTTGGCTGCATCCTTGAGCGGCCTTGCGGCCCCTTCCTTGCCGCGGACGCCCACCTTGCCGTCGGCGAAAAAAATGTCATCGGGATCGGCGTCGTCGAAAAGCGGCGCGAGGCGCGCGGCCAGGTCGCGTGCCGCCGCATAGGCCGCATTGCGGGCAGGCGCGGTCACCGACGCAGTCACCCGGCTGCCGCCGGACGGCGGTCCCCACGGGAACCGCGTGTCGCCGATAAAGACGCCGATGTCCTCGGCATTGAGGCCGAACTCCTCTGCAACCACCTGGGCAAGCACAGTCCGCGTGCCGGTGCCGACATCCTGCGTGCTGTTGTAGACGGAGACCGACCCGTCATCGGCGACCCGCACCTCCACCGTCGTCGGAGGGCTGACGACATACACCCACTGCGCCTGCGCCATGCCGATCCCCCGCTTGATCGGCCCGGCGTCGGCGTTCGGCGGACGCCGGCGGCTCCAGCCGAACCGCTCGGCCGCGACCTTGCGTTCATGTGCCCGTGCAAGCATGTCGTCGGTGGGCTTTGTGTCGATGCGATCGCGCAGGATCAGCGGGTCGAGTTGCAGCCGATCCGCGAGTTCGTCCATCGCCTGCTCGAGCGAGAAGATGCCCTGCACCTGTCCGGGTGCGCGGAAAGCCGCGCACGGGCCGGCATTCGTGAACACGTCATACTGCTCGGTGCGCATGTTCGGGCACGGATATAGCGCATTGTGGCAGAAGCCTATGCCGGCGCCCCCAGCGATGCCGCCGGTGCCCCAGCTTATGACGTCGATGGCGGTAAGGGTGCCATCTTGTTTGGCGCCGATCCGTACGCGCTGCAAGCTGTTGGGTCGATTGCCCGCCGAAACATGCTCTTCACGGCGGTCCAGCATCATGCGCACGGGCGCGCCGGCCTTTTGCGACAAATGAATGGCGAGGAGGCCGAAATTGTTGATCCCATATTTGGCGCCGAACCCGCCGCCGGTGAAGTCGCTGATTACCCGGATCTTGCTCTTGGGCAGATCGAAATATTCGGCGGCCTCATCGCGCACGCTGTGCGTGTGCTGCGTGGAGGCATAAATGGTCAGCCCGTCATCCTGCCAATCCGCGACGATGCCATGTGTTTCCATCGGCACATGAGTCTGAACCTGCGTGCGATATTCGGCCTCGACGATCACGTCCGCCTCCGCCAGGCCCTGGTCGATATCGCCCGTGGGCGTCATACCCGGCATGCCGAAGTTGGGACCGCGCACATTGCCCTTCTGCGGCAAGCCTTCCGGTGCGCCGCCGCCGCCGGCCGTTGATGGCTGCTCGACCGGTCCTGGAAAGACGATCGGTGCCTCATCGTCCATTGCCGCATCGAGGTCAGTGACATGCGGCAAGCGCTCGTATTCGACCTTGACGAGCTTCGCCGCCTGGTCGGCGATCCGCTGCGTCTCGGCGGCGACCGCGGCAACGGTCTGGCCGGCGAAGCGGACCGTCGGGTATTTGTTGCGGGCCTCGGCCTCCGGATCGCGAAGCCTGGCGGATTGCAGCAGTGTCTCGAGCACATGTACAGCACGGACGCCGGGGTGACGCTCCGCCGCCGAGGTGTCGATCGAGATCACCCTGGCATGCGGCCATGGGCAGACGATCTGCCGTGCGTAGAGCATTCCCGGCAGTTGCACGTCGAATGTGTATTTCGCCGCGCCCGTCACCTTCTGCACGGCATCGAGCCGCGGGATCGACTTGCCGATTGAGCGCAGTTCGGCGTTCACTGGCAACTGCGGCGGCTCATCGTCCGGCACCTGCCGAGTCACCTGCCTCATCTCCTGCCCGACGATACCGTAGAGCAAGGACTGGGACCGTAACGAAGGCCGGTCGGCCCGTGCCTGATTTTCGGTAGCCATCAGGTGCCCCTCCTCCGATTCTCGCCGGCGACGGCGAGCACTGCCGCAAAGATGTTCGGATAGGTGCCGCAGCGGCACAGGTGACCGCTTATCGCGGCCTTCACTTCGTCGATGCCGGCGTCGGGTTTACGATCTATGAGCGCTGCGCAACTCATTACCATTCCAGACGTGCAGAATCCGCATTGAAGGGCGTCATGCTCGATGAACGCCTGCTGCACCGGATGAAGCTTGCCGCCCTCGGCCAGCCCCTCGATCGTGGTGATGTTCCTGCCCCGGGCGTCGAGCGCCAGCGTCATGCAACTGCTGGCAGGCTGACCGTCGAGCCAGACCGTGCAGGCAGAACAGGCTCCGCGATCGCAGCCGATTTTGGTGCCGGTCAGGCCGAGGTGATTGCGGAGGACGTCGACCAGCGTGGTGGCGGGTTCCGCCTGCACCGGGACCCGTCGTCCATTTATCGTGAGATCGATCGGGATCAGACCAGGGCCAAGCACTTCGTTGGCATCGTCCTGCATAGAACCATCAACGGCTGCCTGCGCCGCCCCTGCTTCCAGCAACGCCGCCCCCACGGCCGAGGTGCCACCGTGCTTCAGGAACGTCCGACGAGAGATGCCCGATCTCGTGGATCCGCCCGAACCTTGACTGCGGCTCAATTCCGCCATGCTGTACCTCCGGATTTGTTACAGCGGTTACCAAAACTAGGGTGATCGGATCAGCACCAAGCTAGGGGACCGATCGGTTCGTGCCAGACGCCATCACAACGAAGTGACCGTCGAGGCGATCGCGACGCTGGGCATGCCGTCGAGGGCACAAAGCGGCTTGAGGCTTATCATGATCGCCGGCGGCAGCGCCGCCGCCGCAGCGGATCGTCAGCAAAGAAACCGGGGCGGCGCGGGCCGCCCTTTTTCGTTGCTGCCGGCGCGCTGCCAAATGCTGCCAAATCGGCTTGGCAGCACCCATTATAACCTATTGATAACAAAGAAAAATGGTGGGCCCAACCAAGCTCTCGTCGAGGAAGGTTTCAGCCTCGATTCGTAGCTTTATCTCCCTCCGAGCATTTTCGTTGTGCAGTCGCGCCGGATGATCTCGATCACGATCTCGGTAGCGCGATCGAGATGGCTGCGCCCGTCGACGAGCCGCGCCGTGGGGCTGATGTAGCTCTGCGGGCCGACGTGGGTTGCCGGGTCGAGCGAACACACCGTGATCTTCCCGGCGTCCAGGGCCCGGTTCCAGGCGCTGCGCCGCCATAGGCGCCAACGCTGGGGGAAGAGTCCGATGCCCAGCCGCTCGATCCAGTCGTTCGCGCTGGTGAGCCGGTACAGGTGGCGCGCATGCGTGAGGTCGTTGGCGCCGTTGTGGAAACCGCCGAGCGTGATCAGCAACAGCGGAGTGCGGAGCTGGGCGAACAGCTCTTCGACCGCGCCGGTGGCCACCTGGGCGCCACCGCTGTAGCAGAGCAGGACGACCGGTATGCCGCTGGCGGGCTCGTAGCCTGCGAGCCGGAGCTGGTCGGCGATCTGGGCACCCACTGCTCGGTTGTACAGCGGGCGGTATCGGCGATCGGCGGCCACAAAGGTCTGCATGACGTTGTGCAGGAACAGCGTGATGCCGACGTGCCGCCGTAGCCAATCCCACACCGGGCGCCCTACGAGCGGGTCCGCCAGGGGCGAGTAGGGCTGGACCTGGCCCAGCACGCGCAACTCCGGTGCTCCGGCGATGATGGCCTTGACGAGCTGGCCGCCATCGCGCGTATCGGTGAGACGGCGCTTGCCGATCCCGTCCAGGTAGACCACGTAGGCGTCCGGCGGCCGCCCTGGATCGGCCCCCCTGGCATAGGGCACCTCCGGTGAGAGCGTGGCGGCCGGTGCGCGCCGGCCGATGGTATAGACCATGAGTTCGTATCGGGCGAGCAGGCCCTCGGCGAGCAGGAAAGGGCCGAGCGCCAAGAGGGCGACGAGCAGGAGGTGCTCGCTCACACGATCGACTCCCGCTCCCGCGCGCCGGCGATGATCCTGGCGATCAGCCGCCGGACAACCTCGACCGTGACCGCGAGCCCGACCCCCGCGACGGCGATGCACCCGACCGCGGTCCACCAGCCCAGTCCCGACGCCGCGGCGAGCGGGCCGGCCAGCCCTGCTCCGACACCGGCCATAAGCAGCATGTGCAGGAACGGCCCGAGGAGCGGGAACGCGAGGACGGCGGCCAGGAGCAGCGGGGCGACCAGGGCGGGTGTCCAGGCCAGCCCGGTCGTGCTGGGCAGCGGGGCCGCGTCAGGCGCCACGACCGGCTGCACCAGGTCGGCGACGGTCCATGTGGCAAGGGGCCACAGCGCGATCACCGTGCCCTCGACGACGGTGCCGGTCACCATCAGACCAGCCACGAGGCGCGGGGACAGCTTGGGCCTGCGCGCCACCAGCGGCAGCACCCGCCCGGCACTCTCGGAAAGCCCGGCGAGGACCAGTAGTACGGCGACCGTCGTCGACATGGTTCAGCGCCCCTGTGCTCGATCGGTCGCGATGCCTCCGAGCACGTCGTCGAGATACCGCTCGAGCTCGTCGGCGGCACGCCGGGCGCCGCCGGCCTGCTTTTGTGCGGCGCCCTGTGCGGCTGCCGCCTCGCGGAAGCGCGGCTCGTCCAGCAGAGTCAGGGCGAGCCCCTGCACCGTCTCTGCAGTGGCGTCGGCCGTGCGGAGCTCGAGGCCGGCACCGAGCTCTACAACCCGCCGCGCCACCATTGGCTGGTCCGCCCCCTGTGGCACGACGAGTGTCGGCACCCCGGTCCGCATCGCCTCGTTGACACTGTTCATGCCGCCGTGGGTCACGAAGAGC
This sequence comes from Mesorhizobium sp. WSM4814, assembly GCF_055811595.1. Classification (NCBI taxonomy): domain Bacteria; kingdom Pseudomonadati; phylum Pseudomonadota; class Alphaproteobacteria; order Hyphomicrobiales; family Phyllobacteriaceae; genus Mesorhizobium; species Mesorhizobium sp. WSM4814. The sequence continues at coordinate 92,082 of NZ_JBVVQT010000007.1, read as the reverse complement.
GCCGCCCGGTCCAGCACCTGGAGCTGCGGCACGGATCGGCGGGCCAGCACGTTGGCTGGCAGCGGACCCAGGTCTGCCGGTTCCGTGGACCCGGTCGAGACGACAACGGTGCCGCCCAGCGGTGCCAGCGCGGTCGCGAAGGTCCGCAGCAGGGCGGGCCCCCCATCGAACACCGTGCCCAGCGAAGCGTACAGCACGGGGTCCTCCAGCCGGGCGGCGTCGAATCCCGGATCGGTCAGGCGGGATCCGACGCTCGCCCCGACGAACCGGTACGAGGGGTCGAACGCGTCGGCTCCAGGCTGGAACGCGCTGGATGTGAAGACCAGGTTCAGCGGCTCGCGGGCGTTCATCAGGTCGATCAGGGGCAGCCCGCCGGTGTCGTAGCCGCGGTGCAGGGCCCAGCGCGCGCAAACGTAGCTCCAGCCGATGCGAGGACGGGCGGCTGCGGCGGCCACCAAGTCACGGGAGAGGCGGGTGGGGCTGGGCACCTGCCCGTTGAAGGCGAACGTGGTGAACGTGGCGGCCGCCGGCACACCGAGCTCACGCGCGGCCACGGCGCCCCATGGACAGGCCGCCCCATGCACGATCAGGTCGGGCCGTATGGCGCGGAGGTCCGAGAGCACGCCGGGCAACAGGCCGAGGGCGGTCCGAGCGAGTTCTTCCAGCATCGCGAGGGGGATCGGCGGATCCGGCAAGGGCAGGTCGCCCCCGGAGTAGAGGTAGACCTTCGCACCAACAGTCTCAATCTGGGCCGCAAACGCAGGGGAGGTGTGATAGGTCACGGTGTGACCGCGCCGGGCGAGCTCTGCCACGACCGCGAGCGTCGGGTTAATGTAGCCGTGCATGCCGATGTTGAGGAAAGAGACGGTGCTCATCGACGCCTCCGGGGTCGGAAGATTCAAGGGGGTGGCTGGACGCATCCCCTGCCAATCCGGCAAGGGCCGCCGTCCGATGCAGCCAATGTTCGTGGAACCCGCGGCACCAGCCTATCAAACGGTAGGATCGGTTGGACGATGCCGAAGTATGGGAGACTATGACCTCCCTCTAGGACGCTCTGCTCGGTCGGGTGCGACGGCTAAGCCCGGCGCCGCTGGGATGGGATGGCGCAAGTCAAAAGCTATATCGAGGACCGCCACCAGCCCGCCTCATAATGCCAGCAGCTTGCCGGCCTGCTCGGGCACTATTTCGAGCATACCGGTCCGGCAAGTTCTCGTCGCACTGGGCGCCCATCCGCATTTTTGTGTTCGCCGCGACTTTTTGAGGCACGCCGGAGCGCGGCTACGACTCGACCACCGACACATAGGCAGTCTCGTCAGCACTCCACGCGCGTGGCGGGGCAGCAGCCAGCTTTCCCGTCAGGCTTAGTCGGTTGCAAGCGCGTTCTTTAGCGGATGCGCGTCTGCAAGCGTTCACATACCAGTCCGAGGGTGCCACGATCTATACCCTGGGGATAGGGTGACCTCTGCTTGATGCTCATAGACCGCGATCAGCGGGCTGAGGTAGCGTTGGCGAAAATGTCCGGGTATTCGCATCGATGCCAAGCGCCGCAAGAAGACCTTGATGGCATCGGGTGACGATGAGTTGGACATGAGCGTGGAATGCCTCGTTGGCCAGGAATTGACTGCGGGTGGCCTTCCCGCAGTCCCAAGTGAAGTACCAGGCCAACGGGAATCCTCGATGGAGATCGACGCATACCGGACCGAACGATCTTACAAACCCAGGTTCGGACTGCGCATGCTGGGATTCGCTCTCGGTTTGCTGGTCCTGATTGCGCCAGTCTACGCGCAAGAGGTGCTGCGCATACCTTACGTGGCAGATATCGGCACTTTCGATCCGGACAACGGGTTCGAGGTCGGCGGGATCAGCGCAATCAACAATGTCTATGAAGGGCTCGTCGACTACGAGCCGGATTCGACCAGGATTGTTGGTCTGCTCGCCAAGAGTTGGGAGATCTCGGACGACGGACTGACCTACACCTTTCACCTGGTCGACGGTGTCAAGTTCCATGATGGCACGCCATTCAATGCGGCGGCGGTCATACGGTCGTTCGAGCGCCGCCGCGATGGTGGACTTATGCTGAGCTACTTCCTGGCCAACGTGAAGGACATGAGGGCGCCCGACGAATCGACGGTCGTGCTCACGTTGGGTCATCCTCAGCCGTCGTTCCTTGATACCCTTTCCAGTCCGTGGGGGCCCAAGATCATCAGTCCGGTAGCGCTCGCCGAGCATGACAACCGCGATTTCGCGACGACCTGGCTCAATGAGCATGCGGCCGGAACGGGTCCATTCAAACTGGCTGAATTCAAACGCGGTCAGCGCTATGTGCTCGAGCGCAACGACGACTACTGGGGCGACAAACCGTTCTTCCGGCAGATCCAGATTTCGGTCGTGCCCGATATCAGCCAGCAGATACTTCAATTGCAGGCTGGTACAATCGATGCCGTGCCGATCGACTATCCGTTCGCGCAACTCACCAGCCTGCCGGGGGGTCTGGAGATCACCGCCGCCCCGAGCATGATACCGTATTATCTCTTCGTTAAGCCGAACTCGCAACTCGATGATGCGGAGGTCCGCAAGGCCGTTTTGACAGCGATCAACCCGGCGCTGTGGGTCAAGGACGCCTTTGGAGAGTTCGCAAGCTTGTCGAGGTCGATTTATCCGAACGTGATGCTCGACCCAGTGAATCCGATCCGGTTTCCGACCGACTTCGAGGCAGCGAAAGATGCGATCGCCAGACATGGCGCGGTCAACTTGACCATTGGTCTGTACAGCGCGGCCCCAAGCTATGGCCGCATCGCCGACCTGATGATAGCGCAACTGGCGTCGATCGGCGTAAAGGCAACTGCTTACGTGCTGCCCGCCGGCGCTGCTTACACCCTGAAAGACGACCCAAACCCTCCCGATTTGCTACTCACGATCGCGGGACCGGACGCCGCTCATCCGGAGAGCCAGGCCAAGGCTTTCTTCACAAAGAACGGTTCCCTCAACTTTTTTGGGCAGGTGCTGCCGCAAGCCGATGCCGTCGTGGACCAGGCCGGGCAGTTGACCGACGTCAAGGAACGCGACGCTCTCTACGAGAGAGCGGGGCACATGTATTTCGATGCCGGCATCGTCATCCCGCTCGTCGACGTTAACGATGTGGTTGTCCACGCCAAGGGTCTGAAGGACCTTGGACTCCGTCCCGTGAACCCACCCGGCAACATCGACTTCGCCACCGTTCGCTGGGGACCCTGAATTCCAGAACCAGGCCAGGCTCGTCCCTTATGGTCAAGCTTTCGCACCGAATGTCCGAATCCGTGACCGAGCCCGTCCTCGCGGTCAAAGACCTGTCGGTCATTCTTAGCCGCGAAGGCCATCCCTCCCGCATCCTCGATGGCATCAATTTCGACATGTTTCCGGGCGAGATCACCGCGCTGGTCGGGGAAAGCGGTTCCGGCAAGACAAGCATCGGGTTGACGCTTCAGGGGCTCCTGCCGCGCGAATACCTTCCGCAGGTGGCAGGCTCGATCCGGCTTGCGGGGATCGAGCTTGTCGGCGCGGGAAGGCATACTTGGCAGGCGGCCCGCCGCCACCTCGTCCGCGCCATCTCGCAAGATCCGATGGGTGCGCTCAATCCCACCATGACGATCCGCCGCCAGATGCGCGAATCCAATGGGGGCTCCGAGAGATCGATCGAAGACTGGCTCAGCCGAACCGGCCTGCCTGATCCGGAACGCATCGCCGATGCGCTTCCGCATCGCCTGTCGGGGGGGCAGCGTCAGCGAGTGCTTATTGCCATGGCGATGATGGCAAGACCGAAGCTTCTCATCGCCGATGAACCTACCACCGCGCTCGACGTCATCATCCAGGCGCAGATTCTCGACCTGTTGCGCGATCTTGCCCGCGATCAGCAGACGGCAATTCTGTTCGTTACGCACGATCTAACCGTGGCGGCATCACTGGCCGACCGCGTCCTCGTTCTCTATGCCGGACGCATCGTTGAAATGGGCCGCACGCAGGATGTGGCCCGCAATGCCGCGCATCCCTATTCCGCCGGCCTGCTCGCCGCTCGATTCGATCTGGACTCCGATCGACTGCGCCCGCTTCCCACGCTCCCGTCCGAGCACACGCCCTCCATAAATGTTGAAAACGCCTGCGCCTACGCGAAACGTTGCCCGATCGCCCAGCCGGATTGCACGGCGATCCGCCCACCGCTGGAGCCTGCTTCTGTCCATGGTGGCGCAGTCGCCTGCCTTCATCACGAGCAAACCGCAATTCTCGCAACGCAGCGCGCTGGTGCGAAATCATGGCCGGCCCAGGCAATCCAGGAAACCGCCGCCTTGAGGCTGTCTAACATCGGAAAAACATTCCCGACTGGCGCCAGATCGTTTTGGGGACGGCGTCAACCGCAGCCTGTTCTCAGGTCGGTCAACCTCTCGATCAAGCTTGGCGAGTGCGTGGCCCTGGTGGGCGAGAGTGGCGCCGGCAAGTCTACCCTCCTGAGGATTGCTGCCGGGCTTGTGGTCCCCGAGAGCGGCACTGTCACACGCTTCGACAAGCTTCCTCCGCAAGTCGTTTTTCAAGACCCCGTGGCGGCGCTGACGCCGTGGCTCACGATCGGCGAGCAGATCGGCGAGCGCCTGCGGGCCATTTCACCGGACAGCGATTACGGCCGCCGTCGCGTCGGGGAGGCCATGAAGCTGGTCGGCCTCGACCCGGTCCTGATGGACGCGCTGCCCGCCGAGATATCGGTGGGTCAATGCCAGCGCGCGGTTTTGGCTCGCGCAGTGATCGTCCCCCCAAGGCTTTTGCTATGCGATGAGCCAATCAGCGCCATGGACGTGTCGCTGGCGGCCACCACCTTGAATCTTCTTAGCGACCTTAGGCGGCGGCTCGACATGGCCATGCTGTTCATCACCCACGATCTAGCGGCCGCCAGGATCATCGCCGACCGTGTCGCCGTGCTGAAGGACGGCCAACTGGTTGAGATTGCGGATCCCGATGCCATCGTTGCCGCACCGCAGTCCTCCTACACGCGATCTCTCGTCGCGGCGATGCCGTCCCTTCAGCCGGGACACGGACGATGACCGGAGGGCCAAGCCCGGACACGCTGCCTGCGCGGCGTCGATTCAACTGGCGCGATTTCTTCCGGCGGGCCGGCTGGCTTGAAAGCGTCGGTATCATCGGGGTGCCTGTCGTCACCGTTGTGGCCGTGCTGGCGCCCTGGATTACGCCGTTCGACCCGCAGCTGCGCGTCGCCGGAGCCTACCTGCCGCCTTCGGCAGGACATTGGTTCGGCACCGACGAAATCGGCCGCGACCTGTTCTCGCGCGTCATCCTCGGCGCTCAATATACGTGGCTGCCAGCGCTTGCCGTTATCGGCTTCAGTCTCACCGTGGGCACCCTGGTCGGACTGATTTCGGGCCTGGTAGGCGACAAGGTCGATCTGGTGATCCAGCGGATCGTCGACCTGTTCTTGGTTCTTCCGGCAACGCTCATCGCGCTCGCTGTCGTGGCTTCCCTTGGCCCCGGGCTCGGCAACACGATGATCGCGATCGCCATTGTCTGGTGGCCCTGGTATGCGCGCATATCCCGTGATGAAATCCGTCGCCTGAAGGCCCGTCCACATGTCGAGGCGGCGCGTATTGCCGGGGTCAGCGGTCCACGCCTGCTGTTGCGTTACTTGTTGCCGGGAGTGGTCCCAGCCTTGCTCATCGGGGCATCGCTGGATGTGGCCAACATCGTCATGACTTTGTCGCTGATGTCGTTCCTTGGCCTTGGATTGCCAGCACCGGCGCCTGAGCTCGGAGCGATGACGGCGCGCAGCCTCGACAGTCTCACGGTCCATTGGTGGCTGCCGATCCTGCCGGCGGCGATCATCTTTTTCCTCTGTCTCCTCGCCAACCTTGCGGGCGACGGCATTCGCGCCGCGCTGAGGGGGGCGTAGTGCTGGCATATCTCACCAAAAGCATCGTCGGCGCCGTTGTCGTTCTCCTGGTGATGAGCTTCATTGTTTTCGGTCTCCAAAGCATTATTCCCGCCGATCCGGCGCGGGCCATTGCCGGGCCTAGCGCTCCGCCGCAAACGGTCGAAGCGATGCGTGAGCACCTCGGACTGGACGACCCGGTCCTTGTTCAGTACGGGCGCTTTCTATTGCGCCTCTCGCATGCGGATCTGGGGACGTCGGTAAGGACGCGACAGCCGGTGTTTGACGACATACGGGAATATCTTCCCGCTACGCTTGAACTTGGACTGGCGTCGATCGTTTTGGGAGTGGCGCTCGCCGGCGTCATGGCGGCGCTTCAGTTCCTGATTCCGGGATCTGGCGGGATAAGGTTCGCAATAGTGGGGATAGGCTCAACGCCGATCTTTCTGTCGGCCTTGCTTCTCGCTTACTTTTTCTGGTTCCGTCTCGATTGGCTTCCCGGAGCGGGTCGGCTTGCCTACCGCGACTTCGCAGGCCCAACGGGACTTTACGTCATCGACGGACTACTGGTCGGCCGGCCCGAAGTCAGCATCGACGCGCTGCTGCACATGATCTTGCCGGCGCTTGCGCTGGCCTTGCCAATCGGCGTCGCGGTTGGGCGAAGCCTGAACGGTGCGCTTCACGAGGTGATGAGGCAGCCATACATCCGGACCGCGCGTGGCAAGGGTCTCAGCGAGATAAAGGTGCTGTTGCGCCACGGTTTGCGCAATGCCGCCACGGCCCCACTGTCCATGCTCAGATTGCAGGTTCCCATTCTCTTCGGCAATTTGCTTGTCGTCGAGCGCGTTTTCGGGTGGCCTGGTCTGGGTCTTTACACGGTCCAGGCTTTTGCCAGCGCCGATCTTCCGGCAGTGCTGGGCGTCGCAATCGTCTTTGGAATTTTGTACATTCTAATCAGCACGCTCATCGAGATCGGACAGTCGATGGCCGATTCCCGGATCAATCTCTGAAGCGGCCACTCAGGCGCCTATAGTCGTGCTGGGCGTCTGGGCCGAGTCGGCAACGGGGAGGCTGAAAGTTATGGATGCTCCACCGGTCTCGGCATTTTCCGCCCAAAGCCGTCCGCGGTGCGCCTCGACAATCGAATGGCAGATTGCCAGGCCCATCCCCATTCCATCCGGCTTGGTTGTGTAGAACGCTTCGAAAATCCGTTCTGGATCGCTAAGTCCGCGGCCGCTATCTCGCACTTCGACCTCAACTGTTCCGTCGTTCTGAGACCGCGAAACGATTCGCAGGCATCGCACGTTGCTGTCGACTTCCTGCATCGCTTCAATGCCGTTGCGGACGATGTTGAGAACGACTTGCTCCATCTGGACATGATCGGCGACCGTCGCGGGAAGGCGGGGATCGAGGTGAAGGTCCAGCTTGACGCCGCTCAATGCGAGCCTGTCGGCCAGGAGATCACACACTTCGCGGATCACCGCGTTCAGATCGATCGCTTGCGGTTCGCCTTCCGTCTTGTTGAACAGGGCCCGGATGCGGGTGATCACCTGTGCCGCCGCGTCGGCGTTTCTGATGATTTTTTGGGCGACACGGCTGGCGTGATTGAAATTTGGCGGATCAGCGTTCAGCCATCTCTGGAAGGCGCCGGTGTTGGCCACGACCGCCTGGAGCGGCTGGTTGAGTTCGTGCGCAATGGACACGGATAGTTCGGACAGGCTGGCTGCGCGCAAGGCGCGCGCGAGCCGTTCGTCCGCCAGACGCAGGGATTCTTGGGCGCGAACCTCATCGTCGATGTCGAAGTTGACGCCGTACCAGCGAAGGATAGTGCCGTCTTCGTCGCGTAGCGGTTCGAACCGCGAATCAATCCAGCGATATTCGCCATCCTTCCGGCACAGCCGACCTTTGTGCTGGAGTGGCTCTCCACGGGCAAAGGACTTCTCGAACACAGCCTTGACGGCCGCCCGGTCATCTGGATGGAACAACTCTACATGCGGGGCGAATTGCCGCGTGCCTCGCGGTTCCTCCTTAATCGAGTTGATGCCCGCCCAATCTACGAACCGTCTGTTGAAATAGTACGGTACTCCTGCCGGCGTCATTAGCCAGATCATGGTGGGAACTGTATCGACCAGCAGGCGCAGTTCGCGCTCGCGCTCACGCAACGCAGCTTCGGCCTTCTTCTGATCGTCGATATCCGTCGTGTGGCCATGCCAGCCGGTGATCGTTCCGTGCTCATCACGCGAAGCAATCCCGGTGTCGCGAAACCATCGATATGTCCCATCGAACCGACGCAAACGATGCTCGTCGATCACAGGCTCGCCCGTCTGTAAGCTGTGACGCCAACGCGCCATGCTCGCCTCGACATCGTCCGGATGGATGAACTGTGTCCAATGATAATCATCGCCATCCATGATCCGGCGCATCTCATCGGCTGTCACACCTACATACTCGAGCGCCGCAGGATTGACCACGCGAAGGCGGCCTTCCGGAGAGGCCGACCATCCGAGGCTCGGAATATCGGCGATACTCGGTCCAGTGTCATGGTAGACCCGGTCATAGAAGCTCATGGTCCTGAAAATCGTTATCACGAACCATAGGGCTGACGCCGCGACGACAAATACCGTCAAACGGACCACGCCGCTTGTGGCCCCCGATTCCAGCGAAAACAGGATCACGGATGAAAGCAGACCGGCGGCGGTAACTGCCACCAAGCCGGCCTCCCAGCCGATGCAGATGCATATGACTGCAACTGCGACCAGCAGAACGTATGGCTCATTGACGAACCATGCCAGCAAAACGCTCGCAGCTCCGATCGCCAATGCCACGGCGCGGCGCTGTTTCGTTGACGTCAGCTCCATTTCAGACCTCTAGAGACCGCCTCTGTGTCCCCGCTCCCTATCGCGGCCGTTATCCAAGTCAGTTACGGAGCCCAACGCCTGATTGAACACCTGTCCTCTCCCGCAGCCGCTCACCGGCTGTCGACCGGAAGCGACTGCCATATGTTGAAGAGATGCGAGATGGACCTCGCGTTCATCTTCTTCATCATGTTACTCCGATGGAGCTTTACGGTGATCTCGCTGATGCCGAGATCCGATGCAATCTGCTTGTTCATCGCACCGGAGACCACAAGCCTCAGCACTTCCCGCTCGCGGGGCGTAAGGGTCTCATAAACGGCCAAGTTCTTGCGCGACACGGTCGATGCTGCTCTTCGCGTGACGTCCTTAGCGATAGCGGTGGACACGGCATCGAGGAACGTCTGGTCACGCACCGGCTTGGTCAGGAAATCCACTGCCCCCGCCTTCATCGCCTCGACACTCATGGCGATGTCACCATGACCCGTCAAGAATACGATCGGCGTTAGTATGCCTTTGGCTGCAAGAAGATGCTGAAGATCGAGGCCGCTCAGACCCGGCATTCGCACATCGAGAACGAGGCAGCCTGGGCGGTCCGGCAGTTTTGCGTCCAGTAATTCCTGGCCCGAAGAAAACGACATCGTGTCTATGCCGACAGAATTCAGCAACTCCTCCAACGCGTCGCGAACCGTTGCGTCATCGTCGACCAAAATTGTTATCGGACTGTCTGCGATCCCTGAAGTTGCCACGCCCACGACTCCTGCCTCGGGGAGATATGCTGGACACGAAAGGCCGCGTTCACGCAGTCAGTATCAGCCGCGCATTTGTCACACGTCAACCAGGACCTGCGCCTCACGCGAGGCCGCCGGAACTCGTCGATGGCCAGCCATGCCCGCCAATCCGTTGTCTGTACGTCAGGTCTTGCGTACCTGTATCGCGGCGGGCAACGCAACACTGCAAAGGGTGATCGGACCTACCGATTTGAACGGCTGACCTAGACTTCGGTATAGGTGTGCGGACCGGGGGTTCCAGTCTCCCTGCCCTCCGCCGCTTTCAAAGTGGCGCATCGCCATCACATCAATCGGCTGCCGCGCCAGAAGCCGCTGTACAGTGCCTATCCTGACTGGTTTCATGAGCTCCAAGCGCAAGTATTCTGTACCTTTGCATCGCATCACAAAGACCCTTGTAGAATAGGTTGGCGCCGCGGCCTGCCGCATTCTCCTCTGTACTGGCTAAAGCCTCCACGGAGGAAAACAATGCGCAATTCGACCGGAATGCCGTCCCACCGCGCTTCTCTTGCCGCCTCCATGTTCCCGGTGATTCTGTTCTCATGTCCGGTCAGTGCGCATGACGCATTGCCGACAGCCGCCAAGCCGCTGGGCTGGAGCTACCCGCACTCGTGCTGCTCCGGCATCGACTGCCGCCAGGTCAGCGACAAGGCCATCAGCGAGCGACCCGAAGGCTATGTCATCAAGGGGACCGGCGAGGTCGTCGCCTATAGTGACGGCCGGGTGAAGCATTCGCCAGACGGCGTCTATCACTGGTGCTCGGTGGCCGGGGCCGCCGACAGCAGGACCGTCTGCCTCTTCGTTCCGCCGAAGGGATACTAGGCCGCCGCCATCGCGGCATTGTCACGGAACCAGCGATGAAAGCAGCATCGACACTCCATGTCCTCACACTCGCCGGCTGCTTCGTGGTTCAGTCCGGCGGACTGGAGCTGTCGGGGCTACCGGGGGTCAGGCGCGCACTTCAGACGATGGAAACACGCACCGAGCCATCGTCATCACAGCGCATAGAACTAGCGTCTCCCGAGGCCACTGTAGCAGGCGACCTATACCATGGTATGGCCCGCCATCATCCTTGAATTAATCGACTACGACCGCACCTTCCACATAGCCTGCTCCATCCGGCTCATCACGACGTCGCCGCGTCGAGCGATGAGCACGCCATGCGCATGTTGGAGATCCGGTTTGCGCCATTTGAAAATGTCGGTGCTCGTTGGACTGGCGGCAGTAGTTGCGACAATCGTTTGGTTCCCGGGGTCCGAACCCCGGATCGCCGCGACGGACAGACCCCTCGACGCCACGGAAGCAGAAACGGCTTCGATCGCCGGCTATGGCGAGATCAGGATATATCGCGACGCCCGAATCGCTGCAGGAGACGTTCGCGACTGGACGCCGGCAACCGAGCCGGATGGCCTCGATGTCCTCATGATCTCCGGCGGCGGTGCGGGAGGCGCCTTCAGTGTCGGCGTGCTTTCGGCGTGGAGCGCGGCCGGGACCCGCCCGCAATTCGATATAGTCACCGGCGTAAGCACTGGCGCCCTGATCGCGCCATTCGCGTTCCTCGGATCGGCTTATGACCACACCCTGGTGCATCTCTTTACGAGCGGCGTCGCTGACGACCTTCTTGCAACCAAATTTCCCGTGGGCTTGATCGGATCAAGCTTGCTGAGATCCACGCCAATGAGGCGGATGGTCGAAAACTCCATCACACAAGCGGTCCTGCAGCAGGTTGCAGCCCAACATCGGGAAGGCCGTCGCCTCCTGGTCCTCACGACCAATCTCGATACCCAACGTGCCGTGGTCTGGAACATGGGCGCCATTGCCAACAGCGGCCGACCGGACGCGTTGAAGCTGTTCCAGGACGTGCTGATAGCGTCGGCAAGTATCCCGGGCGTCTATCCGGCGGTCATGATCGAGGCCGAGTCGGGAGGGCGTCACTTCCAGGAAATGCATTCCGATGGTGGGTCCACGTCGCAGGTCTTGATACTTCCACAGGCAATTTTGGCAAGCACGAACCCTCTCGTGCCGGCGAAACGCCAGAGTGTTGATTTCCATGTGATCGTAAACAACGCGGTCATACCGGAGTTCGCTACCACGCGGAATAAAACGCTGTCCGTGATCGCAAGAGCATACTCCATCCTCCTCAAGTCCCAGACACAGAGCGAACTGGCCATCCTCTACAATTACGCCAAACTGACCGGGGCACGTTTCCATCTGGCGACCATTGACGCCCAAGTCCCCTATTCGATGCTCGATCCTTTCAACACCAGCTATATGCAGGCCGTTTATGACCTCGGATACTCTGGCTTGGCGACTGGGAACCTGTGGAAAGACCGCCCTGTTTTCGCCGACGGACGGCTGTGATCGGCATCCTGAACGTCAGTGCTGCTCGGCAGGAGCGTGCTCGACAGTAAGCAAGGCGGAATCCCTACGCCCAAGAACGCTGTGACCCCAAGCGCTCCGATATCCTCCGCCAACACCGCGTTCGGCCGCACTAGACCTTAGCATCGCCCGACAGATGCCTGCGTAGAATAGGCCGCTGCGCAGGACCGCGTCATTCTCCTCGCATCCGGCAGCCCTCGACATCGATGGCGTGAGTGCGGAGCCGGACTGGAGAAGGAGATGAAAATGTTAAGTGAAGTACCGAGCAAGGGATTGGAATGGACCAACCTCGTTCTGGGCGCAGGTCTGGCCTGCGCTGCCTTCGCGTTCACCGAGCTGCCTGACGCGGCTTGGAATGCGCGGATCGTCGGCGTGCTGATTGCCTGCTGCTCGGCAGTGGCGCTCTACCGTTACGGAGCCTGGGCCGAGTGGTCCAATCTCGTCTTGGGGTGCTGGGCAATAGCGGCTCCGTTCCTGCTCGGCTTCGGATCGGCGCAGGCGGCGATGTGGACGCACGTCCTGGTTGGGCTTTGCGTCACGACGATCGCGATCTTCCAGCTTTCAAGCGGCCGCAAGGCGCAGATACCTTCCAAGTTCAACGCCAGATGATGTCATTGAAGGCGAGGCACCAGTGGACGGGGCGCGCGAGCTGTTTTTGCGACCGTCCCCTGGGATGCTTCGGCGGGTTGCGAGTGAAAACCCGCCCCCGCAAGCCCGAGCCGGCAAGGGAACAGATCATGGACCCCGTGACTCCAGAACCAACACTCGAAGAGATGCTGGACGATCCTATCGTCCAGCATCTGATGAGGCGCGACAACGTCTGCGCCGATGATGTGAGGCGGATCGTTCACGAGGCCCGCGAGGCACGTCGGCGTCGAGGCTTGTTGGTCAAACGCAGCACACCGCCCGACCTCTCGGCAAACAGCCCGGTGCTGACGATGACGATTGCCCTTTTACTTCTGACCGCGCCGAACGCCGTTCAGAAAGACTTCCACGGCGGAAGCGACCGCCTCCTGCGCTTCTTTGTCCGACGGCGGTGGCCGGAGGCCGAGAACCACCTGCAGATGAATGTTGTCGCGGATCATGCCTACAAAGTGCCCGGCCAGGCGCAAGCAATCATCCGCCTGGATTTCTCCTCGTTCCCTGGCAGCTTCGAGCACTTCGGCCAGCCGGACCGTAGTCCGACCGGGCCCTTGTTCGTAGAACGATTTCACGAGATCGGGGAAGCGGTTGGCCTCGGTGACGGCAATTCGGTAAATTCCGATCAAGGTGGGCGACATGTAGGCGTCCACGGAATGACGGCCGAACGCCGTCAGCGTCGCCTGCAGATCGTGGCCCTCTATTTCCTCGATCACCAGGGGCGCCAGCACTTTGTTTGCACTTTCCCGGACGATTGCGGAGAACAGGCCCTCCTTGTTGCCGAACTCATTGTAGATGTTGCGTTTCGATCCGCCGGCACGTTCGATGATCGCGTCGATGCTTGTCGCGGCGTAGCCTTGTTCGAAAAAGACCTCGGTGGCCGCCTGAAGAAGCGCCTCCCGGCTGCCCTTGCGCCGCGTGGTCTTTACAGCCGCAGCCATTCATCCACTCCCAATGCATCCCTTGACTGGTAACAATAATTACCATAAACGTCAATGGTAACACCTATTACCGGAGGCCGTCATGCCGCAACATAGCAGGAAAAAGACGATCGGCTTGCTACTGTGCCTCTCGGCCGTGCTCGCCCTGGGTGCGGGATGGGCTTGGGCCCGTTCGAGCGAGACGTCGACCGACAACGCCTACGTCCGCGGGGACGTGACCGGTCTTTCGCCGAAGATTGCGGGGTATGTCACCGCGGTAGAGGTTCGGGACAACCAGGCCGTCCAAGCCGGTGACGTCCTGTTCCGGATCGACGACCGCGACTACCGCGCGCGGCTGGCGCAAGCCGTGGCCAATGTCGAGACCGCCCAGGCGCGCCTCGGCAATGTCGATGCCGAAGTCCAGCTTCAGCACGCCCTCATCAGGCAGGCCGAAGCCCAGATGCGTTCGGCCGAGGCCGAGCTGAATCTCGCGACAAAGGCGTCCGACCGCCGCCGCGAACTTATTCGCGCCAACGCCGTAAGCCAGGCCCAGGTCGATGAAAGCGACGCTGCGCGGTCGAGAGCCGAAGCGGCGGTGGCGGCGGCATCGGCAGCGCTGGAGGCACAGCGGCAGCGCATCGCTGTTCTCGACGCCCAGCGAGAAGCCGCTGTAGCCGCAGTAGCGCAAGCACGGGCCGCAGAGGAGCTCGCTCAAATCGACCTCGACAACACCGTGATACGTGCGCCGATCGGCGGCGTCGTCGGCAACCGCCAGGTTCGCATTGGCCGGCTTGTGGCGCCGGGTGCCTCCCTGCTCGATATCGTTCCGGTCAACGATCTGTGGGTCGTGGCGAACTTCAAGGAAACCCAGATCGAACATATACGGGCCGGTCAGCGTGTGCGAGTTACCGTCGACGGCTACCCGGACGAGATGTTTGAAGGCGTGGTGGACAGCTTTTCGCCCGGCAGCGGATCAGCGTTCAGCCTGCTTCCCGCCGACAATGCGACAGGGAACTTCGTTCGCATCGTCCAGCGTGTTCCGGTGAAGATCCGGCTTGTTGGCAACCCACTGCCTGGCCGCCTCGTCCCGGGCCTGTCCGCCCGCGTCGAGATCGATGTCGGGAGCGGCTCGTGACCGCGGCGCTTGTCGCCACGCCATGCCGCGATCGACCCGCGACAGGAACGCTTCTCGTCGCGGGCATAGTGCTCGCCACCCTGACGGAGGCGATCGCCAGCACGGTCCTGTCGCTCGGGCGCGGCGACATCATCGGCGACACCTATGCAACACCCGATGAGTTCGCCTGGCTGGATGTCGGATATACCGCTCCGAAGCTGATCGGGTTCATGGCCGCGGCCTGGCTGATGAACCGTATGAACCCACGCAGCCTGATCGTCGGCTCGGTCCTGGTCATGGGCACGGCCTGCGCCATTGCCGCCATCACGGCTCGATTGGACCTGCTCGTCCTGCTCCGCGTGATGCAAGGCTTCTCCGGAGGCATCCTGCTCGTCGCGGGGCAGGCGATCATTTTTCTCGCCTATCGGCGACGCCACCAACCGTTTCTCCAGGCCCTGTTTGCAATCGGTTCGGTCGTTGCCCCCGCGACGATCGCCCCTGCCCTTCAGGGCTGGTTGCTCGACAGCCAGTCATGGATCTGGATTTTCTTCAGTGTCGTTCCAGTGTCGCTGGCGGCGGCCGGTTTCCTGCTGCTCGCGGACTGCCCAGCGCCCGTCAAAGTGGCACGCCGACCGTTCGACTGGATCGGCTTCTCGCTCGTCTTCACCACACTCTTCTGCTTCACCTATGTGTTTAGCCAGGGCAGCCGATGGGACTGGTTCGAGGAATCCCGCATCCTGTGGCTGACAGTGATCGGCACGGCCGCGCTGCTGGCGTTTATCGGCCAACAGGCTATGGCCAAAGGCCAGGGCCTGCTTGATTTTACTTTGTTCCGGTCGGAGGATTTCACCTTCGCTTTCATCGTCAGTTTTGTCGCCGGCGCCGCCTTGTTCGGAAGCGCGTTTCTTATTCCGTCATTCGCCGTGTCAGTCCTCGCGTTCACGCCAACCGAGGCGGGTCTGCTTTTGTTGCCGAGCGGCGCGCTTTTTATCGGTGCCCTCCTCCTCGCTGCATTCGTGATGCAGGCCCGCCACATTCCTCCGATCACCACGGTGCCCTTTGGAATCCTAATGATCATGGTCGCGATGTGGATGCTGTCCGGTTCGACCATCGAGAGCGGCGCGGATGACATGATGCCGGCCATCCTGTTGCGTGGCCTCGGCCTCGGCTTCCTGTTCCTGTCGATCACCCTCATCGCCTTCACCAAGCTCAACGACCAAAACATCACATCCGGCATAGGCCTCTTCAACACGGGTCGCCAGCTTGGCGGACTCATGGGTGTCGCCTGGCTGCAGACATTGATCGAGAATAATGTCGCCGCCAATGTCGCGGTGCTCGGCGCCAACGTCACCGCGGGCATTCCCGCGGTCAGCGAGCGTCTGGCAACGACGACAGCCATGCTCGCGGCAAAAGGAATGGATCCCGTGGCAGCTGGCCGGGCTGCGACGAGCCTGCTGGGCAGAGCGGTCGCCGGTCAGTCCACAGTGATCGCCTTCGACACTGCGTTCAACGCAGTCGCGCTGCTGTTCGTGGTTGCCGCGCCCGTGCTGGTCACGATCAAGATCGGCCTCGCCCGATACATGAGAAAGCGCGCGGAACAGTCGTCCCTGGCGCTGAGGGCGGTTCCGATGCCGATCGCGCCGACGCCCGACATGACCCCGAGCTTGCCGCCGTCAACCTTGGCCTCGAACGCCCTTGTCGAAGGGAGTCTCAGGCAAATGGAAGACGCGAAGTTGCCAGCGTGACAAACGCCCCTGGAAAGATTCTCGCCAGCCATGTCGTGGATGCCCGCAGTACGGTGTGACCGATTGGCAGCCATGACATGGGTAAGGGCCCGAGGCCGATGAACTGGCATTGGAATTCGAAACTGGCCGGCGCGATGGAATGAAACTCGAGACGACCGGGCTAGCTCGCAGGGCGAGTGTCCGGACAAGTCCTGGGTGAATTCTCGGATTGTCGTGAAAATAAGCATGGGAATGGCGCACTGGCCGGCAGTGGCGCCAAACGCGGCGGAAGCCCGGCCGCAGCGATCCGGCGATACGCATGGTTGTCGATAGCGCGTCCCCGGCGGATCATTGCGCACAGCCAAGGATCAGCGGCGACACGGCGACAGCCGCGCCGCCGGTCTGTAGCGGGCTAATTGAGCCCCGCCTTGTCCAGGCCATACATTGCATCGGCGGAACCCGGCACGGTCTTGAAGCCGACGTTGAGGCGGTTCCACGAGTTGATCAGCATGACAGCGAAGCTAAGATCGGAGATCTCCTTTTCCGACAGCTGCGTGCGGACGCGCTCATAGATCTCATCGGAAACGCCCTGGTCCGGCAGCTTGGTCAGGACTTCCGTCCATGCGAGTGCGGCGCGCTCGCGTGGGGCGAACAGGGTCGAATCCCTCCACGCGGCCAAGTGGTAGAGGCGCAGTTCTCGCTCGCCGTGCATCTTTGCCTGCTTGACGTGCATATCGAGGCAGAAGGAGCAGCCGTTGAGCTGCGAAGCACAAATATTGACAAGATTGAGGATGGACTCCTCGATCGAGCTTGCACGGAGAGCCGTGGCAACCCCGGTGAACTTCTTCACGAGTTCCGGAGATTGCTCGGCCCAGTCAACACGGGGCCCATGCTTGGTCCCGGCCTGCGCCGTCGGTTTGGTGGTGATATTCATGAATGTCTCCTTGAAGGCGATTTATCGCCTGCAAATCATGCCGGGACGCGCCGGGCCGAGCCATCATGCGAGAGGCCATGTCGCCACTCGGCTGGTCTAGGCGGTATCATCCTGAGGGCTAGGCCAGGTATGCTTCGGCCACGCCTCATGGATTTCCATGAGGTGCAGCCAGAGAATGGCCGGATTAGAGTGGGCCATGAGTTCGCCAGCCCAGATATCGCGGAGACGTGCTACACCCATCGCTGACAACCCCCAGCCTTTCTTTGCCCGGCAGGAGAAGCCGATGATGTCCGTCTGGTCGCAGCGCCCCCAATTCCTGCACCTGGCGCTTTTTTTCGCGGCATATGTACTAGGCTGCGGGTTCGCCCAAGCACTCGCAATCGTCCCCGGAATAACCGTTTCCATTTGGCCTCCGGGCGGCGTTTTCATCGCAACGCTCATTCTCACCTCTCCTTACAGCTGGCCGTGGTGGATATTGGCGGGCTGCTTGGCGGAGATGTTCGCGCAGCTCGTGTGGTTCCACAGTCCGCTGCCTGCCGGCTTCCTGATCTATGTCGGCAACGCCCTTGGCGCGGCTGTCGGCGCAACGCTGGTGAACCGGACATGCGGGCGCCCGGTCCGGCTGGAAGCCTTGCAGGAAGTTCTCGCATTCGTCGTTCTGGGCGCAGGAGTTGCGCCCCTGGTAAGCGCGACGGTCGGAAGCGCGACGCTTGCATGGTTTGGCATAGCATCACAAACTTTCACGGCGGTATGGCCGCTGTTTTGGATTGGAGACGCTACCGGAATCCTGCTCGTAGCGCCACCAGCGCTGGTCGTGATCCAGTATTGGCGCAGCAAGACCCAACTCTCTTCCGCGCAGCGGGTGGAAGCCGGCGTCCTGGGTCTGATCTTCCTGGGAGTCGCCGCGCTCTCCTTGAGCGACGTCTATCTGCCCACCCCCTACATCATCATGCCGCCCCTTCTTTGGGCCGCGGCGCGCTTCGAGTTCAGAGGCGCCGCCGTCGCCTTGACGCTCCTCGCCCTGATCACGATGGCGCTCACGATATCTGGAGACAGCCAGTTTGTCGGCGCTCCCGAGTTCCAGAGGGAAAGGCAGGTCATGCTGCAGCTTTTCCTGGCAATCTCGGCATTTTCGGCGCTCATCGTAGCGGCCATATCTCGGCAGCGTCAGCTGGCGCTGGTCACATCGCGCGACCGGGAGCGGGAGCTTTCGCAGCTTGTCGATATGGTTCCAAGCCACGTCTGGCGTCTCGCGCCCGACGGCGAGCCGATTTTCTTCAACAAGCGCATGGTCGATTTTCTCGGCCTGGACGTGGCGGATACGATCAAGCCGGGCATGAGCCGCATGACGGCGATGATAGAGGCCGGCGTCCATCCGGACGACAGAGCAGCGTTATCGGACACGCTCCGCCGTTGTCTCGCCACCGGCGAGGTCCTTGCGATGCGATATCGCTTGCGCCGTCAAGACGGGGTCTACCGCTGGATGTCGAGCCGCGCCGAGCCGATGAAGGACCAGGACGGGCGCATTGTCCAGTGGTACGGGCTCTGTCACGACATAGACGATCAGATGCATGCCGAAGAGGCGCTGCGGCGGAGCGAGCGGCAGCTTCAGGAGACGATCGATGCCGTACCAGTCCGGATCTGGAGCGCAAAGCCTACGGGCGGGCCGGTCTACTTCAACAAGCGCTACCAGGACCATTTCCGCTCCGTCATTGCGGATTTCGAAGCTCTCGGGGAGCCGCGCATCGAGCAACTGCTGCAGGAACTGATCCATCCCGAAGATGCTCCCGAGGTACAGAACACCCTACGGAATTGCTTCGAAACCGGTGGCATGTCCACGATGCGATTTCGTTGGCGCGAACAGCACGGCGCGTACCGCTGGGCGGAGTGCAGGGTAGAGCCTCGGCGTAACGAAGACGGTGAGGTCGCGGAATGGTACGGCGTTTCGCTCGACGTCGACGATGAGGTGCGTGCGCAGGAAGCCTTGCGCGACAGGGAGCGCGAGCTCTCGCAGCTCGTAAATATGGTTCCCGTCCATATCAGGCGTCTGACGCCGAAAGGCGAGCCGACCTTCTTCAACAAGCGCTTGCTCGACTTCTTCGGCTTGAACGACCTGGCCCAATTGGACAAGCCGGACATGAGCCGACTGGCGGCAGCCATAACGACCCTCGTCCATCCGGAAGATGCCGCACGTCTGCTGGAGACCGTCCGCCACTCCTTCGCCACCGGGGAGCCCTACTCCATGAAGTATCGGATGCGTCATGCGGATGGCGCGTATCGTTGGGTGGACGGCCGCGGGGAACCGGTGCGGGACCAAAGCGGCGCGATCATGCAATGGTATGCCATTTCCATTGACATCGACGATGAGATGCGCGCGCAGGAAGCGCTGCGCGACCGGGAACGTCAGCTTCAACAGCTCATCGACACCGTGCCCGTGCAGATCTGGTGCGTCACGCCTGGCGGGGACCCTGCATACATCAACAAAACGATGATGGACTATATCGGCCTGAAGCTGGATGATTTTGATGCCGACGGAGGCCTGCCCAGTGCGATCCGGACCATCGTCCATCCAGAAGACAGGGCCTCTTTGCTGCAGGCCTTGACCCATTCCTTCAGCACGGGCGAACCGTTCGAGCTGAAGTTTCGCAACCGCCGGTGGGATGGTTCATACCGCTGGACGGAGGGGCGTGCTGAACCACTCCGTGACGAGAGCGGCCGCATCATCCGGTGGTTCGGCGCCAACGTCGATATCCATGATTTCGTGACTTCTCAGGAAGCGCTGCAAGAGCGGGAGCGCTTCCTCTGGCAACTCGTGGAAACGCTGCCGGCAATGATCGATTGCGCGGCGCCGGATGGCGAGCCGGTCTATCGTAGCCAACAGCTCCGCGAGTTCCTGGGGTATGAGCTTGAGCGATTGGACGGCACCGGAAAGTCCCGGCTGGCCGGCACGCTTGACGCCGGTGTGCATCCCGACGACTTGGCGGGGGTCAAGGGAGGATATGCTCATTCGTTGTCCACCGGCGAGCCCTATGCGCGCAGGCACCGCCTGCGGCGGTTCGACGGCGAGTATCGCTGGGTTGAGACACGCGCCGCGCCGATGCGCGATACCGAAGGGACTATCGTGCAGTGGAATGTCATCTGCCTCGACGTTGAAAATGAGGTTCGGGCGGAGGAAGAGCTGCGGCTGGCGCAAGAGAGCCTTGCACGAGCGAGTCAGGCCGCGAGCCTTGCCGAGCTCTCTGCTTCCATCGCGCATGAGGTGAACCAGCCGCTGGCGGCCGTGGTGGCGAACTCGCATGCCTGCCAGCGATGGCTTATGGCTGAGCCACCAAATCTCGAGCGTGCGCAAAAGACGGTGGAGCGCATTATTCGTGACGCAAATGCGGCCGCCGACGTCGTGAGTCGCATCCGTGCTCTGTTCAAACAGTCCGGCGAGGCAAGGAGTTCTACGGCGCTCAGTGGCGTTATCGTCGAGGCGCGCAACCTCATGGCCGAGGAAGCGTCGCGGCGGCGCGTCCGCATGGATATCGATGTCGAAAGCGACCTGCCGCTCGTCGCGCTGGACCGCGTACACATCCAGCAGGTTCTGGTGAACCTCATTCGCAACGGCATGGATGCCATGGACGCCGTTACGGGCGACCGGGTTCTTGAGGTCCGTGTGCGCCGCATAGGCGATGTGGTTCAGACGCAGATCAGCGATCGTGGCGCGGGGATCGAGTTTCCCGACAACATCTTCGAACCGTTCTTCACGACGAAGGGGAACGGAATGGGCATGGGGCTCGCGATCTGCCGTTCGATCGTCGAATCGCACGGCGGACGCCTGTGGGCGGAGAAGAACGAACCACAGGGGGCGACGTTCGTCTTCACCTTGCCGATTGAAGTGAAAGCGGCGCCATGACCACAGATGACCATATCGTCTTCATCGTGGACGACGATGCGCGCCTGCGGGAGGCGCTGAGCGAGCTGCTGGATTCGTACGGTATCCGCGCCGCTGCGTTCGGATCGGCCAGCGAATACATCGGTGCAAACAAGCCGGACATCCCGGCATGCCTCATCCTCGACGTCGAGCTGCCCGACATCAACGGCCTGGATCTGCAGAGGCAGATATCAAAGGGAGATCATCCGCCGATCGTTTTCATAACAGGGCACGGCGACATCCCGTCCTCCGTCCAGGCGATCAAGCATGGCGCCGTGGACTTTCTCACCAAGCCTTTCAGTGATGCGGATCTCATGGCTGCAATCCAGGCGGCGCTCGCCGAGGATCGGGAAAGGAGGTCCGCGCGTGCTGAACTGGTGGCGCTGAAGCAACGCTATCTCGACCTGACGCCGCGCGAACGCGAGGTGCTGCCGCTCGTGGTGAGCGGCCTTCTCAACAAACAGGCAGCCGCTGAACTCGGAATCAGCGAGGTCACGCTGCAGATCCATAGAAGGAACGTGATGCAGAAAATGGCGGCGTCATCGCTCGCCGATCTCGTACGTATCGCGCAGCGACTGGAGATACCGATCACCCACTCGCGCCGAGCGGGAGGGCACCGGGCGTGACCAAGGGAAGACCTGTCGTGGCCGTTGTCGATGACGATCCAAGGCTACTCGAGTCGCTGGAGGATCTGCTGGAGTCCGCCGGCTATGCGGCCCGCAGCTTCTCGTCGGGGCGATCATTGCTCATCAGCGGGCTATCCGGCCTTGACGTGCTCATAACCGACATCGGGATGCCCGGCATGGACGGCTTCGAACTTTGTGGTCTGGTGAAGAAGGTGCGCCCGGACCTGCCGGTGTTCCTGATCACCGGGCGCCACGAGATTGCCGATGCGGACAGAGCCCAGGGCGTCAGCGGGTGCTTCCGAAAGCCCTTCGATGCGCAGGACATGCTGGCAACCATCGGCAATGCATTACGCAAATCGAAAAATGGAGGTGAACATGAGAGTTGAGCAGCTGCCGCACTTACGGAGATCGGCGCCGTCGTCATCGCAGCGCAGGAGCGACGCGGAGCAGCCACTCGTAATCATTGTGGATGACGATGCGTCTGTTCAGGAGGCGCTGTCCGAATTGATACTCTCCGCCGGGTTCCAGCATGTCTGTTTCAGCTCGACGCGCGAATTGCTCGATGCCGACGTACTGGATAGCGCCGGTTGTCTGATCCTCGATGTGCGTATGCCGGGAGCGAGCGGTCTCGATCTGCAGCGGCATCTGGCCCAAAGCGGCAATCCCAAGCCAGTCATTTTCCTGACCGGGCATGGCGACATTCCGATGACCGTCCAGGCGATGAAGGCCGGGGCTGTGGATTTTCTCACCAAGCCGGTGCGGGACCAAACGCTGCTTGACGCTGTTATTGCGGGCATTGCGATGGATGCCGCGCGGCGGGCGGAAGCTGCGGTCGTCAAGCGCAATGTCGAACGCTTTGAGACGCTAACGCCACGCGAGCGGGAGGTTCTTTGTCAGGTTGCGCGGGGACGCCTCAACAAGCAGATCGCCTTCGACCTCGGCATTAGTGAGGTGACGGTAAAGCTGCACCGCGGCAACGTCATGCGCAAGATGGAGGCCGCTTCCATCGGTGAGTTGATCCGGGAATGGGAAACTCTGCCCGCGCCGATGCGCGAGGTCGGCGGGGCCAGGACAGCGGCATGAAACAGTTCCGGCAGCGGCTCACCGGAAGGGCACGAGTCGCCGGCCACGGGCGAAGGTAGACAGCCGAATTCGCCGGGTGCGACGAATCCGGACAATCCGGCTCCAGCCGTATTCAACCTTCAAATGGCGCGTTCGACACGAGATCGACGGAAGAAGGAGCTCGGTATCCAGATACATAGCGTTCACCGAAATCCCGGACGAAATTGTCGTAGGTCGTTTCCGGCCTGGTCTCGGCGATGTGACAGAAGCACCGGGTCATGCGACGCTTCATCTTGAGCCGCGGGAATTCCTCGACGATCTTTGCGATCTCCGCTGCAGGGACAAGCTCGTATTGCAGGCCGATCACATCCAGGCAGATGCCGGCAGTACAGAGCGCCACCTCCGCCTCCTTGTAGAGGCCTATCGACGGTGTCGAGTTTAGGGCGACGCTGTCCCAGATCAGCTGGGCTCGGCGCTCGTCGACACCGCCTTGCTGTGCGAAGATCCGGGCTAGATCGGCGCCTTCGACTTCGAAGCGGCGCGGGCCGTTAAAGCGCTCGTTGAGCGTGATGTCATGCAGCAGCGTCGCCAGGGCGACGACTTCCGCGTCGTGATCGATGTTCCGAAGCTGTCCAATCCGCGCCGCGAATAGCCAAGAACGGACGACATGATTGAACAGATAGGATTCGCATTCGCGCCGAGCATAGTCGAGGGCCCGTTGCACAAGCGGCGTATCGGGAACCAAAACCCCTCCAAGGATTCGACCGCTGGCTCGGTTCATGTCTATAGTCTCCTCAGCGATTTTCGAACGGCTGTTCGTCGGCACGTCCGTCATGTGAGGCCAAGGCCCCCATCCACGGCGATTACCTGCCCGGTCACCCACTCGGACGCCGATTCGGCGAGATGCACGATCCACCGGGCTACGTCGTCCGGACTGCCACGTCGTTTGAGCGGTATCTGCTCTCGCTCCGCTTCCTCGATAACCGCTGCATGTTCCGGAGAGAGCCCCATCATACCCGTCGGTGCTCCCGATTCGGTTGGACCGGCAGCGATGGCGTTGACCCGCACTCCCTGTGGCGCGAGTTCGAGCGCCCAGCAGCGCGTCAGGTGTTCGAGCGCTGCCTTGCTGGCGGCGTAGTGGGACAGACCCGTCGCGGGCTTGTGACCGAACGTGCTCGATATGTTTATGATCGCTCCCTTCGCCGCCGTCAGATGCGGAAGGCCTGCCGACGCCAGCAGGCTTGGGCCAACGACATTCACCGCGAAGATGTCCGCGATCCGCTCAGCGGTAGCATCGCCCAGAGGCAAGAGAGCGCCAGCGCCGGCATTGTTTACGAGGATGTCCAGACGTCCCCATGTGTCGATTGCCTTCGCAATGGTGCGAGGGGCATCCTCGGGCTTCGCAGCGTCGGCGACGAGACTCATTATATTCGGGTGCTCAGCGGCCGCTTCCTCCACCATTGCTGGGCGGCGTCCCGTGATGAGGATCTTCGCACCTTGCCTGGCAAAGCTTCCTCCGGTGACGATGACAACCTTGTCATCCAGTGACATGATCGCGCTCTTCACGGGTGTGAGCATTCGCTTCACTGTCTATCAATGAGATCAGGCCCTCTTGCCGCATGGCCGCTTGCACTGCCGGACGGCTCGCCATGCGGCGACGCAATGCAACGAATGGCGCGGGAATGCCGACATCATAGCGCTCGGCCCACAAGAGCATAACGAACAGATAGAAATCCGCGACGCTGGGCGTTGCGCCAAACAGGTAGTTGCCCGCAAGCCTCTCGGAGAGTATGTCCAGCAGCTTGGAGATCGTCGCTCTTGCCTGTGCCTTTTGGGTTTCGCTGCTTGCTTGCCACATCGGCTTGAAGCTGCGGTGCACCTCGGTCGAGATGAAAACCAGCGCTTCTAGCACGCGCGTGCGGCCAAGGTTTCCTGGAATACCGAGCGTTGGATACTCCGTGGCGAGCCAATCGAGGACGGCGATGTTCTCGGTGAGGATTTCTCCGCTGTCCAGCACCAGCGCCGGAACGTAGCCCTTTCGCGTTACATCGTTGAAATCGGCCCCCGATGCCGTTCGCTTGGTCTTCAGGTTAACGCTCTCCCGCTCGAATGGCGCGCCAGCTTCGAGTAGGGCGATGTGATCGGCCAAACTGCACGCAAGCGGGCTGTAGTATAGTTTCATGTTCAACGATCCTTTTTTTGGAGGAGATGCTTGGAGGCGCGAGGCATCGCTGCAGGTAAAGCGGCTAGCGGTAACCGACCCCGGCGACATAGTTGAAGAGCATCCGCTCCTGCATTTCTTCCTGCTCGAACAACACTTTCATTGCGTCGCGTATGTCCAGTATGCCGAGAGGCCTGGCGCCGACGTCGATGACCGGAATGTTCTGCAAGCTTCGCACCGCCATGGTCTGCCATACGTCGTGGACATCGTCCTGCGGACTGCACGAGACAATGGATCTGTTCATCAGGTCGGACACTGGCGGTGTCTTGGCCCCCAGGCCGGTGAGATGGCGCACGAGATCGGATTTGCTGAGCACACCCTCCGCGACCCAGCCAGCATTGCACACCACAACCAGGCCGATGCCGGGCCTGGAAAGCGACAGCGCGGCCGCCTGCACCGTCGCATTGACGTCGATCACGGCGAGGCGCGATGACGTGAAGGCATGCAGTTTATCGATGAGCATTTGCGGCCGTCCTTGGTTGCATCAATGCTTCGGCGGCGGTTTCCCCGTTCAGCAGGGCGATGAATCCCGACCTTACTCTTCGAAGGGCAGCACAAGTTCGGTCTCGCCGGTGTCGACGACGAAGACGGCAAGCAGCCGTGCGGGCTCGGTCTCGCTGGCATTCTGGCTGACCCTGTGGCGATCGCCGGGGTACTCCGACCAGCTTTCGCCAGCGCGATAAGTGGTCACCGGCCCGTCATTGACCTGGCTCTTGATCGCGCCTTCGAGAACCGTGGCGTAGATGAAGGCCGACTTGGGGTGGAGATGTGCGGGCGAACTGCCGCCAGGCTCGTAGTGAACGAGCACGCCCCTCATGCTCTTGCCCGGAACGTTGGGAAGCGGATGGTCGTAGACCAGCTTCACGTTCTTGAAAGCGCCAGCCGCATTGTCGGCCAGGGCCGCGGTGGCGATGAACGCCGCGAGAGCAGCGGTGCTGTAAAGTATGGTCCTGATCATTTGTCTGGCTCCAGTTGCGGTTGAGATTGGGGGTGATCGCCGGCCGGAGGGGAGGACGGCCGGCGATCGGGCTCTCGCCTGAGGACACGGCGTGAGCCTAGGACCTGATGAAGGTGAGCAAGTCGGCGTTCACCACATCGGCATGGGTGGTACACATCCCGTGCGGAAAGTCCTCATAGATCTTGAGCGTGCCGTTCTTCAGAAGCTTTGCGGATAACGGCGCGGAATCGGCAATGGGCACGATCTGATCGTCCGTGCCGTGCATGACGAGTGTCGGCACGTCGATGATCTTGAGGTCGTCGGTGAAATTGGTTTCCGAAAAGGCCTTGATGCCGTCGTAGTGCGCCTTGGCGCTGCCCATCATGCCCTGCCGCCACCAGTTCTGGATGATGCCCGGGATCGCTTTCGCGCCCGGCCGATTGAAGCTGTAGAAGGGGCCCGATGGGAAATCGATGTAGAACTGCGCGCGGTTGTCGGCGAGCGACTTGCGCAGCCCGTCGAACACTTCGATCGGAAGGCCGCCAGGATTGGCCGGCGTCTTCACCATGATTGGCGGCACCGCGCCGATGAGGACGAGCTTCGCGGTGCGCCCGTTGCCGTGGCGGGCGACGTAATGAGCGGCTTCGCCGCCGCCGGTCGAGTGGCCGACGTGGATTGCGTCCCTCAGGCCGAGATGCTCGACCACCGCCGCCGCGTCGGCAGCATAGTGATCCATATCGTGACCGTCGCTCACCTGCGCGGAACGGCCGTGCCCGCGCCGGTCATGGGCTATGGTGCGATATCCATGCCCGACGAAGAAAAGCATCTGCGTGTCCCAGTCGTCGGCGCTGAGCGGCCAGCCGTGGTGGAAGACGATCGGTTGAGCATCCTTCGGACCCCAGTCCTTGTAGTAGATCTCGGTGCCATCCTTGGTGGTGGTAGTGCTCATATCTTTCGATCCTTCTTGAGAGATGGATGAGTTCGATTCCTGGCCGGCTGGCCCTTGCCCGAGCGCATATTTGGGCAGGCCGGTTGCAATGCCGGCGGCCGCTGCGCCGAGGAGGAGGGCTCGGCGACTTGCCTGAGGCGCAATGGGCAGCTTGTGGTCCATCGTCGTTTCCCTTGCGGGTTGTCTTCAGATGCCGCCGTTACGCCGCAACACCGCTTCGCCGAGACGGGGCGTGGTCGAACCAGTCTTCGAACGGCGTCGAACCGATGCGGGCGCCCGCGCCCGGGACAAGCGATCGGTCGTCTAGCTCGGTCCCGAAATAGAGCGCATGAGGATCACCGATCACCTTCCTGGGATCGTTGGCGAGCTGCAGAAAACGCGCGACCAGTTCGTTCATGCGGAAGGGCTCGGGGCCGCCGATCTCCATCACGCCGTTAATCGGCTGGGAGAGCGCCACGTCAGCCATCACATCTGCGACGTCGTCGGAGGCGATGGGCTGGAAATAGGCCGACGATACCGAAGCCGTGTCACCGACGGTTGCCGACTGCGCAATGCCGCCAAGGAACTCGAAGAACTGGGTCGAGTGAACGATCGTGTAGGGAATTCCCGACTCCCTGATCAGCTTCTCCTGAGCGATCTTGGCGCGCAGGTAACCGCTGCGGGGCAGGCGCTCCGCCCCGACGATCGAGAGCGCGATGTGGTGTTTCACCCCGGCAACCTTTTCCGCCGCGAGCAGGTTCTTTCCGGCTGTTTCGAAGAACTCGAGAACGGCCTCGTCCTCGAAACTCGGTGAATTGGCGAGGTCGATGACAACCGCCGCCCCGGCAAGAGCCTCATCCAATCCTTCACCGGTGAAGGTGTTGACGCCGCCACTTGGCGACGCCGCCAACACGTCGTGGCCCTTCACGCTCAGCCTTGCGACGGTCTTGGAGCCGATAAGTCCGGTGCCACCGATGATTACGATTTTCATGTCATTCTCCTGTTCTGACTTCGAAAAGATCTACTTGGAACAACGCCGGCGGCTCTAACCGTGCCGGCCCTGAATTCCTCGATGAGAGCGACGCGCGTCCGCGACTCGCTCGACCGCCAGCGCAAGGGCTTGGCTCAAGCGACACTGTCTTCGCAGCCGTCCCTCGCTTGGCCCCGACCCAGGAACTCCGAGGCGCTGCCGTAGTAGCCGAAGCCAAAGCTGTCGGCCGTGCCATAGGTGGCGCAGGACGGAGGCGGTGTTCTCGAGGAATTCCCGAAGAGGTCTGCCAGCGTGGCCGGGATCATGAGGTGCCACCGTTGTGAGGGCACGACGTTGCGGCGACGCCGCCACGACGTCGTGCCCCTGTTGACGCAACCTCTCGACGGTCGCTAACCGGATGTACCGAGTGCCGCCAATGACCACGATTTTCATGTCGATGTCTCCTGGGGGCTTGCACTTGTTGAATGCAGCCGGCGCGAGGTTTCGTCACTGCGCCGATGCGGCTTCCTCTATGAGCAAGGCGATCGCTTCTGGACGCGAGACCATCAGCGCGTGCGACCCGCCCTCGACGACGATGGTCTTCACCGAATGCGCGCGCTCGGCCATGAACTTCATGACCGCCGGCGGGATATTCCGATCCGCCGAGCCGTAGATCGCGTAGGATGGAATTGTCTTCCAAGAAGGCGCGCCGGAGGGTTCTGCCAGGGCGGCGTCAGCCACCGGGCGTTGTGTCGCCGCCATCAGGCTGGCCTGCGCTGCCGTCACATCGGCCGCGAACTGCAGGTGAAACTTTTCCGGCTGGATGTAGAGGTCCTGTCCTCCATCCGGCCGCGCCACCGACAGGAGCGCCTCGCCAAGCGTGCTGCCTGGGAACTTCCCCGAAAGCGTGAGACTGGACTCGCCTTTGTCCGGGGCGAATCCGGCCACATAGACCAGCGCTTTCACATTGTTCTTCCCGTTAGCTGCCTCGGTGATGACCGGCCCGCCGTAAGAATGGCCTACCAGGACGACCGGTCCGCCGATGGATCCGATGACGGCCGATACGGCGGCCGCATCGCTTGCAACGCCGCGAAGTGGGTTGGCCGCAGCGATGGTCCGGAAACCGTCCCTGTTGAGCTCGGCGATGACGCCGTTCCAGCTCGACGATTCAGCAAAGGCCCCGTGCACCAGCACGATCGTCGGTTTTGCCTGATGGTCCGCGGCCTGCGTCGTCGCGCTGTCCGACACGCAACATGCGTAAACAAGGGCCAGAGCTCTGATGATCTTGTGCACGTGTCTTCTCCTGTGCGGCGGGTCGTCCGATACCGAAAAGAATGCGCCCACTTGGCGCGCGAAAATATTCGACGGACGGCTCGGTCAGGCGATCCGAAAGTCTAGGACAATGCACCCGGGGGAGTGGCAGCTGTAGCCGGTGGTCGGCGCACGGGTAGGTTCCCGGCATCGATCGAATGCATCGCCGGGGCAAGGCCGCGCCGCCATGGCGATCAATCCGGCGAAAACTGCAGCGAGACATATACCGCCGTATGGCTCGCCCTCGTCCTCCATCCAATCGACCCGGAAATGCTCCTCAATATAGTGTCCTCACACGACCGGATTGCCAGGGTCGACCGAACAAAAGAGGGCATGAAAATGTCAGGCGCGGAAACAAGATCAGGCACGGCCGACAATCATGTCTTTGACCGGACTACCGATGTTTCCCCGTCCGACGCGCCGGTAGAGCAGTCGACGGCCGGCATTGTTCATGATCTGGGCAATCTTATTCAGGTCGCTTCATCTGCACTGAATCGGGTCGCCCGCGACCCGAGCGTCTCGACGGCTCCAGCTCTCGACCCCGTAATCGCCAGCGCCAGGACCGCCCTGCAGCAAGCCGGCGCGCTCGTGAGGGAAACCGTAGGATGTGCCGCAACCAGTCATCGGACGCCTGAACGGTCAAGCGTAAGCGCATGCCTGGCCGAGGTCGAAAACCTCGTCCAAAGCACATTGGAGGCGAACATCCGTCTTATGGTTCACGTCGAGCGAAATCTGCCCGCTGCGAGGTGTGATCCCCTGGGTTTACAGAACGCGATCTTGAATCTCGTGTTCAACGCGCGCGATGCGATGCCAAATGGGGGGTTGATCTCGATAAGCGCCGCTGCGGTCGTTCTGGATCCTGGAACTGCCGTCGAACTCCGGGTCGAGGACAGTGGCATCGGGATGACGCGCGAGACCGTGCTCCGCGCCTTCGATCTCTTTTTCACCACCAAGGGCACGGGCCTGGGCGGCGTCGGCCTGCCGATGGTGAAGCATTTTGCCGAGTGCCACGGCGGCCGTGTCGATATCGAAAGCGCCTTCGGCTCGGGCACGACAGTGATATTGCGCCTGCCCGCCATGGAGGCCCGTCAGGATTAACTGCAAGCCAATAGGGTGCCGGCTCACAGGGCGCCCCTGGAGGGCAATACGCGCCGTACCTTGAAACCGCTCGCCGGTTCGCTGGACACCGGCAAAACGATATCTGTGACGCTGGTTTGTCGGATGCTCATGGCTATCTCCCTTCTTGTACGCCCGGTCTGCCGGCGCTCGAAACGCGCCGGAACGGTGCTGGGTGAAAGATCGTCTGCATGGCTTTGAGCAGCGCGAATTTCGAATCCGTGTGCTCTTGTCCGGTGCGGCTACCGCCGAGGGACATCCTGGCTGAGAGGACCGCCGCAAGATCTTCAGCCATTTCGGGCCGGTCGAGCAGCAGGGGCGCGAAGCTTTGCTGGTCAATCTCGTAGACCACGACGTGGCTCATTGCGCGCAAGGTCGAGGTCTCGCCAATGCCCGCGAGCAGGCCCGTCTCTCCGAAAAAGTCGCCGGGAGCGAGGTGGCCGATCTCCTGCGGCTGGGCGTCATCTTCGCCGCGCTCTCGGACCATGATGCCCGTCCGAACAATCATGAGGGAGGGCAGCATCTCTCCCTGTCGTGCTATGATGTCGCCCTTGCGATAGGTGCGCACCGTAACCGTTGCCGCGAGGGCTTCTTTTTCGTTGTCCGTCAACGCCGAGAATACTGGTATGGCATTTATAAGCTTGATCGGCGTGACTTCTGGGAGATTTGCCGTCTCTTCGTTCGGCAAGTCATTCATGAGAATCGAAGAGGAGGGTGGCGTTGCCAGCCGCAAACCCGCGGACTTGGAATGACGGTAGACAAGGTCGAAGATTTCGTTCGTCGCTGGAATACGCTGGCCAACATTTGCGACCCGAAAAAACAAATCGACCTCGATCGCCGTCGCATCCAGAGCTTTGATGGCGACCACTGGCGGCGGCTCCCTCAGTATTGTGTTGCTGCTTTGTAAGGCCGCGTTCATGACGTCCGCGACGATCGCCGGCATCTTGGTCGGCGCCAATCTTATCGTGACGGACAGCCCATGGCTCTCCTCAGGGCTGCTGACATTGGTCAGCCCTAGCTTCGCGAGGAAGCTGTTCGGCAGCGCCACCACGTTGTGGGCCAAAGTGAGCAGGTGGGTCGATCGCCAGTTGGTCTCCACGACGCGGCCTTCGGTGCCGTCGCTCAGAACGATCCAGTCCCCAAGCACATAAGGTCGGCCGAGGGTGAGCGCGATGCCCGAAAAGACGTCGCTCAGCGTATTCTGGAGCGCCAGTCCGAGTACGATGGCAAAGACGCCCGAGGTGGCGATCAGCGTTCCGACCGGCGCACCGAAGACGAAAGCCAGGATCGACAGCAGCATCCCAACATAGACGGCGCCGACGACGAGGTCCTGCAGAAGGCGCGCCTCGCGCGGCTTGCGCTCGAACACGAGATAGATGCGGACAAATCCGATCAGCGCCCAGGCGAGGTGAACCCACCACAGCAACTTGGCCGAACCGACGAGGATTGCGCTAGCGGTTGTCTCGGTGCCCCGTGTCGGTTCGTAGGGGAGCACGGCTCCGTCAAGCAGCAGGACCGACATGGTAAGGAAGAATGCGATCTGGACAATCAGCCTGGTGGTGGAGAGCCGCCGCGGAATGACGTGCCAAACGACTATGCCGGCGAGACCGACCAGCACCATGTAGAGATGGGGAGCATTCCACCAGCTCGTGACCGGATCCGAATCCATAAAATCCTCACACAATCCTCGCCTCGGAGCATGACGAGCGAACCTTCGGTGTTAATCCTTGCCTTTCTCCAGGATCGCTTCGGTTATCGAGCTCGGCAGCCGGCGCGGCGTCTCGATCGCGCCCAGAAGCGGCATGACGACGAGAAAGAACGCGAAGTAGTAGAGGGTCGATACCTGCATGGCGGGGATACCAGCCTTCCGCCGGCTTGGACCCCAGCCAGCCAAGGAAGAGGGCGTTGGCGACAAACAGCCAGAAGAACCGCCTGTACCAGGGCCGGTAGACGGCCGAGCGCACCTTCGACGTGTCGAGCCAGGGCACGAAGAACAACACGGCGATGGCGCCGAACATGGCGAGCACCCCGCCGAGCTTCGAGTCGACCGGCCCGATGTTGAAGGTGACGGCGCGCAGGATCGCGTAGAAGGGCAGGAAGTACCACTCGGGCACGATATGCGCCGGCGTCTTCAACGGGTCGGCGGCGGTGTAGTTGTCCGGATGCCCGAGATAGTTCGGCACGTAGAACACGAAGTACGCAAAGGCGAGCAGGAACACCACGGCCCCGAGCACGTCTTTCATTGTGGCATGGGGCGTGAAGTCCACGACGTCGGTTTCCGACTTCACGTCGATGCCTGCCGGATTGGTCTGGCCGGCGACGTGAAGCGCCCAAATGTGCAGGATGACGACGCCCGTCAGCATGAACGGCAGCAGGTAATGCAGCGCAAAGAAGCGGTTTAGAGTCGGATTGTCCACCGCAAAGCCGCCGAGCAGAAGCTGCTGGATCCATTCGCCGACCAGCGGAATGGCGCTGAAGAAGCCGGTGATGACGGTCGCGCCCCAGAACGACATTTGTCCCCAAGGCAGCACGTAACCCATGAACGCCGTAGCCATCATCAACAGAAGGTTGGTGCAGCCGAGGACCCACAGCAGTTCGCGCGGCGCCTTGTAGGAGCCGTAATAGAGGCCACGGGAGACATGGACGTAGACCGCGATGAAGAAGAACGACGCGCCGTTGGAGTGCAGGTAGCGCAACAGCCAGCCGGAATTCACGTCGCGCATGATCTTGTCTACGGAATTGAAGGCCAGTGTCGTGTCGGCCGCGTAGTGCATGGCCAGCACGACGCCGGTAACGATCTGCGCGGCCAGCATCATCGACAGGATGCCGCCGAACGAATAGGCGTAGTTCAGGTTGCGCGGAACCGGGTAGACGATGAACTGATCATGCACCAGGCGCGGCACCGGCAGGCGGGCGTCGAACCAGCGTCCGATCCTGGTCTTGGGAATATAGGTGGAATGCCCACCGCTCATCGGAGTGCCTCTGGTTTTGAAATTGCCGGTATCGATATCGGCCGGCGCTCCTTGGCCAGCCGCCCTTTAACACGGATGAGCGGGTTCACTCGCGGTCACGAACCTTCCTCGACGGGACGCGTAAGTAGATCGGCGGGACCATCGCGCGAGCAAACCCATTACCGCCGCGCCTAACCGGCTTCGCCGTCGTGTCGACGGCCCAGACCCTCAGGAATATCTGCAGCATCCTCGAAAGAACGAATCCGAGCGTCATTTCCGATGCTCCTTGGTTGGGTTGTGGAGGACCCAAGCATGCCAGCCTTTCCAGTGTTCGAACTATAATGCCGAGGACGCATGCGTCCGATACGTTGGTCTATGGGTTCCTGACTGAAAGGCTGCGCCGGACGGCCGAGGCGGCCAAGTCAGGACTGCGTGCGGCCGTTGCAGGATGCCGCACGAGCGCTGGCGAGCGCCTCGTCAATGATGCGGCGGATAGTACGCGCGCAACGGCCGCACTGGGCGCTGCAGCCGAGACAGCCATAGACCTGGCGGATCGTGCACGTCCGCTCCGCCTTGACGGCGGAGCGGACATCCTGATCGCTCAACACATTGCACGAGCACACGATCATGGCGCGATAAGTCTCGATGCCGACCTGGTGCGGCTCTGACCCGACAAGCGGGTCAGTAGTCCCAGACAGCCGGTACGCAACGAAAGACATCGCCGTCCACCGCCACATGGCAGATAGACGGGAATGGCAGGTGAGTGGCCACCAGCGGCTCACGGGTCGCGGCCAGCTCCCGCAAAAGATTGATGCGGACGCGGGCCGCCTCCTCAGGATCGTGTTCGAAGCCGTTGTGCCAGTCGGGTTGGTCGAACCCGACCTGGAACACGGCGTCGCCGGCGAAGGTCAGCCTATCGCCGCCGGACGCCAGGCGGACCACGCTGTGCCCGGGGGTGTGTCCGCCAGTGAGCGTGACAACCACCCCCGGCGCCACCTCGTGCTCTGTCTCAAACGGCCGCAACTGGCTGCGGTACTCGTTCACGAACCGCTTGGCCGCCCGCCGAAGCGCATCCGGGAACCCCGTTGGCATGGAGGCGCGGGAGAAATCGGGCGACTCCCAGAACTTGAGCTCGGCGGCCGCCACGTGAATCCGCAGATCCGGACGCAGCCGGTCCTTCACCCCGTCGATGAGCAGGCCGCCGATATGGTCCATATGCATATGGGTCAGCACCACGTCGGTGACGGACGCGAGATCGATGCCGGCAGCCTCCAGTCGCGAGACCAACCGCCCGGCCCGCGGCAAGTGCAAGTCCGGGTCCGCCC
This sequence comes from Mesorhizobium sp. WSM4814, assembly GCF_055811595.1. Lineage (NCBI taxonomy): Bacteria > Pseudomonadati > Pseudomonadota > Alphaproteobacteria > Hyphomicrobiales > Phyllobacteriaceae > Mesorhizobium > Mesorhizobium sp. WSM4814. Next base: position 57,464 of record NZ_JBVVQT010000007.1, on the reverse strand, counting down.
CCAGCCCGGCGTCCACGAGTATGGTCTGGCCGCCGCTGCGCACGACAACCACGTTCAGCGGCCACTCGAGCACGTCCGGCGGCAGGAACATGTCGTCCAGCCAGGCCGCCCGGACGGCCGGGTCGACGTTGTATGCCATAACCGGGGCTGGTATCGGCAGCACTCCATCGCTGACGATCAGCACATCGATGTCGCCGACCTGCAGTGCGTAGCGCGACGGAACCAATTCGGGCTCCGGTCTACCGTTGCCGTGCTTCGCGTTCAGGCTGTCGGCGCAATGCTGGATCGAGGGGTGTGAAATGTTGTCCAGGGTCATGTTTGTCTCCTGCTGACCACGGCCGTATCGGCCACCTCCGCCGCTGGCGCCCGTGGATCTGGTATGAGCCTCCATGGACCGCCACCTGGCGTCTACGGAGGAAGTTGCACGGCCTCGGCCTGCGCCACCATCGGACGGAAGCATCGGTCAGGCGATGCGAAAGTCTATGGCAGACCCGTTGCGAGCATGGGTGATATCCCGGGAACGTCGGAAGACGCCGCTTTGAGCAGCGAGCAACGGCTGTGCCTCTCGACTGCTGGCAGTACGCCCAGCTGTGTTGACACCAGCTTGCTTGCCGCCGCGGCATTCTCGATCGGTCGCGCCAACCATCCCATTCGCACGTCGTTACCGCCTTTTGCCGCACGCGTCGCCTACGGGTCTTTCCAGCCTTGAAATAGCTGGACTATACATGGCTGCACAGACCAGACTGACGAACAGGACGACAATAGAATTTAAGAGCAGGCAAAACTCGCCCTTCCCGCTCATGGATTGAGTCGATGCACCTGACTCCTGGGGCATAGAATCTAGATTGGCCCACTTCTAAGCGAAGTTGACCATAACTGGTTGATATTAAATAATTTTGGTGGGCCCGGAGGATGTATCAAGAATTTTGATTTCATTGTCTTTTTCGCGGGCCAAAATCAGAAATCTTCCCGTATCGCTCCGTATGGTTCCGCGCCTAAGCAAGGGACGCTGCACAAGATGGGCTTCATGCAGGTCCTAGGATGTGGGCTTCGCGTGGTATGATTTCGCGGCTGTTAGCGATCAGCCGCCGCTGTCCAATTCCGTTCCGGTTCGCAGGCACTCCAGATAGGCGCGATAGGCGAAGCTGCGGTCGCGCTTCCTCCCCGTGGTTTCCACGAGAATGTTGGCTTCGGTAAGCGCCTCGATCGCACGGATCGCGGTCGGCTTGCTTGCGCCGATCAACTTTATGGCCGAGGCAACACTCACGATCGGATGACGCGGCAGTTGCTCGAACAGTCTCACTGCCGAGACGGAGGCGGACTGGGCTTCGAGCAGTCGCACCCGGTCCGCAGATACGAGATTGAACAGTTCCCGCGCCGAGGCAACGGCTTCATCTGAAATCGTGGCGACCCCATCGAGAAAGAAGTCGATCCAGCCCTCCCAGTCCCCTTCCAGCCGGACCAGATTGAGGCGCCGAACTGCGCATGGAGAAGACCCGCCCGCACCAGCTTCGGTAGCGGATCGTCGACGTGGATTTCTCAAATTCGCTGAAAAGCTGGGGAAGCTTATCAGGTGGCGGCGGGACGTAGGCCGCATTGCCTGGCCGGCTCCCCCGATCCAGTTCTGGCTGCGGCGCACGTCTCCGGGCTGCTTGTTCCGAACCGCGCACGCCGCGCATCAACCGCTTGTGTGCCTCGTCCAGGAGCCGCATGGAAATCGGCAGCCCCTGCTTCGACGCTAGCTGGCCGCGGGCATAGGCGAGCGCATCGAGATAATTCGTGACCTCCTCCACATCGGCATTGGGTGCCGGCCCCTCTTCGGCCTCTAAAGCGAGAAGGTCCACGAGTGATGCCTGCGTGCCCTCGATCTGCTACGAGATCACTGCCTCCTTGCGAACGAAGGCATAGATGGACCAATCGAGGGAAGGCACCATATCGCCTGCGAGATCGAGCCGAACGAGCGCCTGCTCGGCTTCCCGCAGACGATGTTCGAGCTGCCTTCAACAAAGAGTGCCGGACGCGCAGGCGGCAGATCGAACGGAATGAACGCATCGACCTGCTCTGCGCCTGCGGTTACGCTCTCGTACGCCGCCAACACTCAACATTTGCTTCGAAGCGCGTGCATTGAGATATCGAGCGCGCGCCCGGGCCAGGAGATTCCGCATGGCGTTCGTAAAGATGCTAGTCGCATGGGTGCTTTCGATGGCGGTTTACGCGGCCATCATTGTGGCTTGGAATTCCTCCAAGGATGCAGCACAGACGGGCTTCGTGGAATCCTCATTGGGCATCGGCATTCTGCTTGCCATACCTAGCTTCCTCTTCACCCAATAAGTGGGATCGCCCACCATGTCCGTGCTGGCCAGTATGCGTTCAGCGTGGCTCGTTCCGCTCGTTGCGGGACCGGTGTTTGCGTTGCCATGTGGGTGCTGGCGGCGCTCGTGCTTCTCAACGGCTGGCGCGGAGCCGGATACGCCTTGGTCGGTTATTCCGTAGTGCTCGGGCTTGTGTGGGAATGCGTCAATCTCGTCACTGCGCCTGCCAACTAAGCCCGCAATGGTCCGAAGCAAAATTGCCGCCGACCTGAATAACCGCTTCCGGGTATGCATAGCCAGCCTGGAGCGACCGTCATTGGGGCGCAGGCGCGTCGCTGCTCGGCAACCTCAGGGCCGACTCCAGACAGGCGGCTTTCGTGGATTGGCGATGAATTAGCTGCCGCTCAACTGCCCCACCATCGCAGGCGTCGCGATGACGAGCCGTTCTATTTGAGCTCCGATCCCGAGCGTTTGCACCGATGGACGGACGTGGCTAGACCGCGGCGATGAGCTTCCAAAAACTGCTAATGACGTCGGCGGCAAGGTTCAGGTTCGCAGCGGTCGCGAGAGGTCCTCGCCAAGTGGGCAAACGATCTGCGCCAGACATACAGGACGCTGGCAACACCTGCGGGAGTGTCGCCGCTCGACGCGCACCTGCTCATGAACCACGCGATCCCTGGAACCAACGCCGGTTACATCTCGAGGCACAAGCTGCTCGAAAATCACTTACGCGCCCAGCAGCAGGCGATCACCAACCTCATGTTTGGCGCCTTGGGCGACCAGGTCACGAAGGACCCTTCAATTCGTCGATGGCTCGGTCCGCGAGGAACTCAACAGGCGATAGAGGACGCCAAGCGAGAAGTCGGGTATGTCTTGCGCGATGCCGCGTAAGCCAATCACTGGACACGGGTAGCTCGTAGAATGCCCCCTACTCGTACAGCCCCCAGTTGCGATCCGGATCGTGCGGTCTGCCTCCGGTGGACTGACCCTAGAATGCCGAGGGGTGCCGTCCGAGTGCTGCTCTTGCCACTATTGCTCTTGTATCCGGTGACCTGCTTGCGCACGGAAATTGCAGCCGGCGTCTCGCCCGGCTTCTCTCCGCGCCGCATAGGAAAAGATCGCCCTTCCTGTACGCGGCCAAAATCGCCGAAGCCGCATCAGAATCGACCTCAACCACAAGGTCCAGAAGGCTTGGATCACGTGAATGAATTTCCGCGCGTACCGCCTTCTATCGGGCGTGACATTGAGAGCCGTGTAACCGAGATGTAAAGCTGAATGAGGCTTTCCCGGCGGGCATCGGGAACTGGCGGCACACAGGCTCCTTGTGCACTGTCCCTGCCGAGAAAAAGGGTAATCCAGAAAAAAAGCGGCGGTTAGTTTAGCCAAATTGCTCAGCCAAGTTTCGTTCGATAACATGCTGCGGCAGCGGATGGACAGCCCTAAAGGATGTGGGACGATCTCCCATTGGGTTTCTCGTGATGGGCGGATGGCAACCGCCTCTACGGCAACCATCAACCTCACCGAACGTTCCAGACTGCCAATTATGCGATTTCGAAGCAAAGCATGAACACAAGAAGTGAATAGCTCTGGCTTTCAGATCGCAAGCAGACACCAGATTGCCCGGACCCGCTCGGAAAAAGCGCGAAAGGCGACTCGTTTCATCGTGAGCTAGGCCAAAATACCCCACACCCTTAGAAAGAACCGGTTCATTCCGGCATATGGTGCTCGCACGTCCGCCAATCGTTCAAATTCCTTGAGGATGCGGGTGTGGGTACTCTGCGAGATTTCCGTCTCCAACATTGCAAGCTTCATAATCGCCAGAAGACTGTAGTGATGATATCGATCCCGTCGTAGCTCTTCACGATTGAGCCCGAGATAGCTCTCGGCAGCGGCATAGGCGCGAGCCGATTTGGCATGCGCTCCAGGGCGGACCCACACCTCTTCGTTGCTGTCGTCTGCCTTATAGTCAAAAATTGTTGTCGGATCTTCGAGGTAGGGATGCACAAGATCGGCGTCCTCGGCTGCCCATCGCTGCCTGACTACGCCGTCATCGGACAGAGAACCGTCGATCGCGAGAGCCTCAGACAAGGCTGCAAGATCAGCGGGATTTAGAGGTCTGGCCGCTGGCATCACTGGTGCCGCCAAACGCAGGTTTTCGGGCGCTACGGGGAAGAAGTCCTTCTTGTAGATCTGATTGCATATCTGGCATGAGAAAAGATAGTTGTCAAAGTCATAAGCTAGCCACCAATAAAGCGACTTCGGTCGAAAATGCTCGACGTCACCATGCGCAACAACAGAAGTCGACGCCTCGCAGTATGCGCATTTCTTCGCACTGTCGGCCCGAACTTTAGTCTTAGCTGACTTCCATTTGCCGGAAGCAAATGCTATCGGCTTGCCGCTTTCAACGCTCGTATAGTAGCGATCCAACAAATCGAGATGCTTTTCCTTCAGCCTCTCGCCTAGGAAGTCATTTGGGAACGCGGAGGCCTGGCGCTTCCGTATCAGCCGTATCATTTCAGCTTGCCGGTCGAGGACTGAGCCTTCGTTCGCGCCATAGCCCTGACGGCTTTCTGAACCGATGCCGCTGTGTCAGCACCATGCTTGCCTTGCAGTTCGTTGGCGATACGTTCGAGCAAGAGATTGGTAGGCCTAAGGTAGGCAGGAACACGTTCCCGGTCAGGGACGCCTTCCAGCTTCGCCTCCAGAGCCCGAATCTGCTGGGCGCGACCAGCCGCAGTGGAAGCGGGCTTGACGGTCGCCGACCGGCCCTTCTGGTCGCTGACAGGAAGGCCTTTAAGCGCCCTTAGATTTCGGCGAACCTCAGCTACTTGAGGCGAATCGAGCGTATCGAGACCGAATATAGGGCTCTGAATCAATTGGCTGAGTGTGAGCTTATTTGGTGCGCCCGCGAATTTCTCAACAACCACTCCGGCGTCCGGCGATGTTCCTCGCTTCAATACGAACAGTTCTTTGGTGCCGGCCTGATGGACGGTCAGAGGTGAGTGTGTTGTCGCGATAATCTGGAACCGCGGCAACGTCGCTCGCAAGAAGGACACAAGTTGCCTTTGCCAAACTGGATGGAGATGCAGATCGAGTTCATCGATCAGTAGGAGCCCTCGAGTGTTGAGTGGGTCTTTGTAGTTTTTGAACGTCTCGGTAACACGGAAAAGCAGATCTCCGCACCAAGCGGCCATGGCCTGGTACCCGTCGCTCAGGAGCTCGAGTGGCAAGGTGCCATCCGGTGTCTTGAACCTCAGCCGCCTATGCTCCTTGTCAACGCCGGCAAATTTAACGTCAGGAAGCAGTTTGTTCAGCGCACTGCGAACAAGGTCTAATCCTTTGTCGCCGCGTCGGTAGTCGAGATCGATCGCCCATTGCTCGAGCGAAACAAGCGCCGAGTTCGAGGAGAACAGGGTCGCCACGTTCTGAGACCGACTGGTTCTGTAAGCGGAACTGTTTGGTGCGATGCTCTGACTGTCGTGCGTCATGCGGCGATTCACGCCGTAGCCGACGACAAAGTAGTTCCTCGCTGCGTGCCGAAGCGCGTCATCCAACTCGCGCAATGAATTCTGATTGTCGGTGAGAAACCGCAATGTGCCGCTCCCACGCACGAATTTCAGCTCCACCCGCCGCAGATCCTCGTTCGCGGTGGCAAGTGCCAACTCGATGCTGGCGCTATCGTGTCCTTCCCGGATCCACCAATCGAGATCCCCCAAAATTTCCGGCAAGGCTTCGCTTCCTGCCAACGCCAATGCAGTGGCACGCAGGACGGTGCTCTTGCCCGAGCCATTCTCGCCGAGCAAGAAGGTCCATGGACGTGACTTGCCAGGCTGCTCCTCAAAGCCAATCGAGAGCGAACCGATTGAGCGGATGTTGGTAAGTGTCAATCTGCGTAAAAACATTGCGGTATCTTCATATCGTTCCAAAGATGGCACAATCGGCGGAAATGACGCACTGCGGCTCCTGCCGGTCCAAGCTGCTATTTCGTCCTTTACTCTATCAGGAAATCTGCTGGCATGTTTGGTGGCCGATCATCGCCGTTGCCGCGATCAGCCACCGATTGGTGAATACGCGCACCGGCTGGAATCGAGCGGCGGGCGAACAAGGGGATGGTCAGCCTGCTGCCCCTGGAACCATCCTCGGGCTTACGTCGCCATTGCGGAAGGAACTCCAATACACTCCAACCCCAACTCATCGAATTATGCGGTTTGGCATGTGGATCAGGAGGAATGTAAGGCTTGTCGGGGTTTTTGCCTAGGACGAGTTCGTTGACCGCTTGTGTCCGGTAGAACAGTCCCAAGGAGCGCGTCTGCTCGACCATCCATTGCAAGGCCACCTTGGCCAGGCCGCTTTCAATCTCAGGATAGCCGCCACCGACATCACCGTGGACACCAGCAAACCACACTTCATGAACGTCCTGCGGTTTAGCTGCAGCCTTGTTGAAAGGGTTACCCAAATACTCCTGACCTACCGGCCACAGCTGAGGCCGGAACATGGTGCGCCGCTCATCGATTGCAACGGCGTGGCGCACACTTTCGACGCTCCAGTTGCGCTTGGTGTAAGCGTGGGATCGCAATCGGGGTCCATAGCGGCCGTGCTCGATGACAGAAGCGACGGTGTCAAAAAGGCCTAGCAGCCGTATTGGCGGACGGTCCGGCGCGAGGATGCGTTCGTAGAGCCTGACTTCTCCAAACTTGTCTTCGCCATTCTCTCCGATGCCCTTGTAGGCGCGATAGGCATAATCGAGCAGATTCAAGTTTCGCTTTTCGATCAGACCTACCGCATGGATAAAGCCCGCAAGGACGCGAGCTGTATAGGCTCCCCTGCTGAAACCGAAAACAAAAATGCTATCGCGGGATCCTGACTCCCCGCCTGCGCTACGTCCGTCGTCATAATTTTCAACCAGAAACCGGTAGGCTTCCTTGACGTTGTAATCGAGGCCCCACCCGGTGGTCAAACCCCAAACTTCAACCGCCTTTCTCCAGAACCGCAACCACGCGTTTTCGGCTCCAAAGGTCCCTACTCCAGGATCATAATAGACGAGTTGTCGATCGCTCTTCTCCAGGGTGCCGTACAGCCGCAAGATATTACTTCGGTCGGCCGAGATTTCATTCGATGTCCCATCGAGCAGTATGACGATGTTCTTCGGCATGGCGCACTCCTGCGCAATATCAAAATCGAAAGAGAGTAATATGCTTTTGTTCACCGGAAAATCGACACGGCAGTTCTTTTAACGTGCGGCTTCAGCCACACGCCCAGCGTCAAGGCCTCGTGGCTGTTAAAGAACGTCTCGAAGCTGAACAGGTGCGGCTCGCCATTCAGATCTGACAGAACCAATTCGCTCTGCCCCAGACTCCCCCCACCTTGAGCCCCGCAATAGCTGACGATCGCCGCGAACAAATCGGCCTCCCGGATTGTACCGAACCGCTCACGAAATGGCGGAGACTCGACACAGTACCGGCAGGGATTGGCGGGATCAAAGCCAACCTTCCTTCTTGCCGGATGCGGATGACCGGTCACGAGTGCCACCATGGGCCGTCCGCCATGCGCCTGCTCGACGAGACGCCAAAGCGTCGACGTCATGGTGTTGCCGAACCCTTTACTGAGACCTCGAACAAGGTCGAAACTCGGCAGTGATGAAGTGGCCTCGACCACAAAGCGATCGCCGAGAAACAGGATCTGCCCGGCAGCGTAGTTCGCCTCCGCCTCTATGATCTCATGGCAAACGGGCGTCAGGGTCTGTTCGGTATCGCCGAGCATCATATCGGCGTGCCAGGGGATGAGGTCGTGACCGATCTCGTGTGCCTCATTCCATCGGTGCTTGATCGGGGGCAGGTTCTTGTCGAGCAGGATCCGCTTCTGGTCGGGAAGGTACAATGCCTTGAGACTGAGCGCTCGAACGGCATCTCGAAGAATGGTCGGCCGAAGTAGGACCTGCTTGCCGGCGACTTTCATACGCGAGAAAGTCTCCCGCAGCAGGCTATCGTCGGTCGTGCTGTAATAGCCGCGGTCAAGCTTGAGCAGGTCCCGGACCACGCGCAGATCAATCGGCGGCTTCGGGTTGCCAAGCCCGCTCAGGACCTTGACAACCTGGCCGTCGATGTCAATGATTGTGCGGTGTCCGAGACTGACGTTCTTCACTTCAGGCGTTTAGACTCCCGTTCGCTCAGGACAGCAACAAACGCCTCAAGCGCGGAGCTTTCCTCAGGGGTCAGCTTCTGTACTGCCTCAGAGCGCGCCGCGAATCGAACCGCTTCCTGTCGGAACCCAGCATCGTTCGCAACGACCAATCCGGCAAGTTGCATGAGCCGTCGCTGCGACACCTCGAAGGTCTGCGCCAGCTTGAACACTGTGCGCGGCTCGGGAATGTAATGGACGTCGTCCTCGATCACCAACAGTTCGCTGGCATCAAGGTCGGCGGCTTGAGCGAGTTCCTCCATTGAATAGCCGCGGCGCCGACGCATGAGGTTCACGAATTTGCCGAAGGCAATGCGCGTTTCCTCGCCAGCCGTAGCATGCGATGAAACCGGCCGCTCATCCGGCTTCGGATCGAGCGCGAGAAGACCAGCGCCGATGACGGCATCGCCCTCGCGGCGCGCACGAGCCATCCACCATTCCTTACTCCGTTCGAGTTTCATTGTTCTCGCTCCTATTCGAGAAAAGCACGAGCCTGCTCGGCAGTCATCTCGAAATATCTCAGGTTCTGATATGCAGAATCCGGCCCGAGGTCGGTCATTCCGATTTTTCGGTAGAAGGCATCGGCCTGCGGCAGCGAATGGAGTCCGAGCCGGCCCTTGAAGCCTTCGTCCTCGCTCAATGCAATCGCCGCGGTGATCAGCGCCGAACCAACACCACGCAATCGAGGCGCCGGACCGAACTCCGGCCGGTTCCACGGTGCAACTTCAAGATAGTCGACATAGACAAGCGGCTTTCGGACCTGATTCGGCTCCCGACTCGCCTTCGTGAGATCGACCTGTACGAGGCCCTGCGTCTCGCCATGTGCGACGACGCTAAACCCGCGAAACGCCAACAATCCCTGAACGCGAGCAGTCTTCTGAGCCCAGTTCCAGTGCCAGCTTTGCGGCCACTGCGACATCGGTACGCCTTTACGCGCCAAATCCTGCAATATGCCGAGCAGAGCAGGCTGCCATTTCGCCTGCCAATCATCGATCTGCGCCTGCTCGATCGCGTCACGCAGTTCGGCTTCGACATTATTTCCGGTCGCGACATCGAGAAGGTAGATTGTCGAGACGTCGACCGTCATAGGAGCATCAGCTCCGCCTTCTCCTTTGTGGCCTCATTTTCGAACAGGAGCTTTTCGCCCTTTTCAACTCGCGCCTCGATTGCCTGATAGAGGCGCAAGGCCTGCCGGAGCACGGCGGTCTTGGTGATGTCCTTCCGGACCGACAAGTCATCCAGAACCCGCATCTCGGCGTCGGTGAGGTTTAGCGTCATGGTCCGCTTCGCCATCATCTCATCCTCCGTCGTTGAGTTCGCATATAGAGAATCTACTTGAATATGTCAACGCTGATTAGCGATTTATTATGCCTTGAATAGCTAAATTTTAGCTATTATATCTTCATCACACGAGTCGGCGCTCTGTTGGGCCGACCAGCAGGAGCAGGAAATGGGACGGCAGCACGTCGGACATAACGACATCGCCACCTTCGCGCAGGACAGGGTGAACCTGCCGAAGGACAAGGCTGATGAATATCGGGCCCAGGCAAGGCGCCTGCGCGAGAAGCTGGAAGGCTACCTCGACGAACATCCGGATTTCACGCTGAGAAAGATGATGCTGTCGGGCAGCTTGGCGAAAGGCACTGCACTCCGTTCGCTCAACGACATCGATGTAGCTTGCTATATCAGCGGCACCGATGCGCCGATGGATATAAGAGCGCTGCTCGACTATCTCGCAGATCGGCTTCGCAAGGCCTTTCCCAATTTCAGCGCCGACCAAGTCCAGCCGCAAACCTATTCCGTGACGGTATCCTTCAGGGGGAGCGGACTCGACGTCGATGTGGTGCCGATCCTCTATGAGGGTGACGTGCAGTGGTACGGGAACCTCGTCAGCCAGGATGACGGTTCGTTCCTAAAAACGAGCATTCCCCTCCATCTCGACTTCGCAGCCAAGCGCAAACGCGCCCAGGAAAAGCACTTTGCCCAGGTCATCCGGCTCGCCAAATTCTGGGCACGTCGCATGAAGCAGGAACGCGACGGCTTCCGCTTCAAGTCCTTCATGATCGAAATGATCCTCGCCAAGCTCTGCGACGACGGCCTGGATTTTTCCGACTATCCGGAAGCACTCCAGCACTTCTTCACCTACATGGCCCGGACCGACTTTCGACAGCGGATCGTGTTCGGCGACTACTATCCCTTGTCGTCGGTAGGTGCATTCACTGACACGGTGCAGATCATCGATCCGGTGAACGCCGCCAACAACGTGGCGCGACTCTACACCGCGACAAATGCCGATGCGATCGTCGAGGCAGCCCTCGACGCAGGCGATGCCATCGACGCAGCGCTCGCCGCTCCTAACAAACAACTGACCCTCGCCTACTGGCAGAAGGTCTTCGGTTCATCCTTCCAGGTGTGAGGTCGCCCCATGTCCACCAGCTACAGCTACACGGAGAGTGGGACCTTCACGGTCACCCATGCACGTCAGATGGCGGCTAAAGTCGCCACCGACCTGAAGCGCATGCAGCGCTTTTACGGCAGTCCCTCTGACACCGAGATCGCAGAATTTGAAGCCGAGGCCACAGAAATGCTCAAGGCTGGCTATCTCAAGACCATCGCTTACGGCTTCAAGAGGAACGGTAATTGGATCGAGCCGACGTTGCGGTACACTGCTCGCGACCTCGCCGGCGCAGCGGCCAATGACGACGATCCTGGTCGGGTGCGACCGGGTGCCAACATCACCGGCGCTTCTTTCTACAGCTACATGACCTACACGTCTGCCTGGTTCCAACTGACCGAGTCCGAGCGTGCCGGCTTCGTAGGAAGGCTTCCTTTTTCCCGCGGCGGAGCTCCGGAGCCGGGTATCACCGGCTATCTCGCCAGTGATCGGACCTATTCGTCCGGTGGAATGGCACTCGACCGCGCCACCGTGAGGAGTTTCTGATGAGCACCAAGCCCACTCTCGACGACCTCTTCGAGCGGCGCATCACTTACCCCGACTTCGACCCGCAGACGCGCCTTGCGGGCTTGGTCGGTCTTGACGATCAGAAGAGTCGCCTGGCGAAGATTCTGGCTCTTCTCGTCAACCCAGCCGGTCTCGCTGTCTGGGCGCGGCAGCATCATCCCGACGCCGACGTGCTTCTCGACACGGTGCTGCGGCGACCGCCGCTGGTTGTGCTTGCCGGCGACGTCGGCTCCGGCAAGACCGAACTGGCCGAGACCATTGGCGACGCCGTCGCGCGGCAGGAGAAGATAGACATCACACTTTTGCCTCTCAGCCTTTCGACCCGTGGTCAGGGCCGGGTCGGTGAGATGACGCAGCTCATTTCGGCTGCCTTCGACTACACCGTGGCGGAGGCAACCAAACTCAAATCCACGTCCGGCAAAGCGCGTGGGGCGATTATCCTGCTTGTTGACGAGGCCGATGCGCTCGCCCAGTCCCGCGAGGCAACGCAAATGCATCATGAGGACAAGGCAGGGGTAAACGCGTTCATTCGCGGCATCGACCGTATTGCCAATACGAAGCTGCCAGCGGCCGTATTGATGTGCACAAACCGTATCAGCGCGCTCGACCCGGCGGTCCGCCGCCGCGCTGCAGACGTGTTGAGTTTTGAACGTCCGGCCGACGAGCAGCGTCGCTTCGTCCTTGCGAGCAGGCTGGAGCCGATCGGCCTCAGTCGCCAGCATATCGAGGCGGTGGTCGCGGCCACCGGGCCGCAGCACGGGTATCGCGATTACGGCTTCACCTTTTCGGACCTCACACAGCGGCTGCTTCCCGCGATCGTGCTCGATGCCTATCCGTCAAAGCCCATCGATGGCGCCCGCGCTGTCGAGATCGCCAGGGCTATGGTTCCGACGCCGCCCTTCCGGGACAACGCAGTTGCCGCGTGAGGTGGAAAGATGACGCAGGCAGTGACCGTCCGGCGTGACGGAGATACGTTCCAGGCGCGTCTCTTCTGGTGGCATGCCGCTCGCCTTCTGGACCCGGAAAGCCCCGTCGTGCGGGTCGGATTCGAATGCGGACCGAAAAGCTTCGACGACATATGGGTCGAATACGACCCAAAGCGCGGCGCCTCAGACCAGTACGGCGATCCGTTGCTGCGCGAGCACATGCAGTGCAAGTGGCATGTGACGCCCGACAACTACGGCTATTCGCATCTTATCGATCCGGAATTCATCAACGCCAACGCCCGCTCCCTGCTGCAGCGGGCGCGAGAGGCGCAGCTCAGCTACGCTCCGGCCGGCAGTGGCGTACGCTTCAAGTTGGTGACCAACTGGCGTCTTGATCGTGCTGACCCCTTACGACAGATGGTAGGGATGCGCTCCGGCGCCATGCGGCTCGAGCGCCTCTATGGCTCAGTTACAGACAACAGCAAGGCAGGTTCCGTGCGCAAGGCGTGGCGGGAGCATCTCGGTATCGACGAAGAGGAGCTTCGCATTCTCGCCCGCACGCTCGCTTTCGGAGAAGCGACCGATACGCTGGATGCCCTGCGCGATCAGCTCGACATCTTGTTTGGTCTCGTCGGCCTGCGCCGTATTCCGGCGAACCAGAGCGCCTTCCCCTACGACGATGTCGTTTTCCAGTGGATGGCGCAGGGGCGACTTCAATTCGACCGCTCCAGCTTTCGTGCCGTCTGCGCCCGCGAGGACCTCCTCGGATCGGCCCAAGGCGGGCCGAAGGTCTATGGCGTTAAATCCTTCGAACATGCTTTCGACCGGCTTGAGGAACGATGTCACGTCGTCCTGGACTTCGTGCCCTCGTTCGACGAGCGCTATATCCGCAGCGACGCGGATTGGGAGACGAAGCTCTATTCCAAGCTCAAGGCATTTCTCCTCGCGGCGGCGAAAGATCAGCCGCGCCTGCGGCTCGCCCTCGACGCGCATGTGACGCTCGCGTTCGCGGCGGGGTCCGTCATCAACATTAAATCCGGCCGTCAGGTCGAACTCGAGCAGCGCGGCACCGGACCGAGGATATGGTCGGCTGACGACACGCTCTCCGATCCGGCCTGGCCGTCGCTCGTTTCCGAGATGGTCGAACTGCGGCAAGACTACCCGGATTTGGCTGTGGCGATAGGCCTGACGCATGACATATCCTCCGACGTCCGCCGCTATTGCGAGGCGGCGCTCCCGACGATCGGCCGGTTGCTGATTCTTAAGCCGAGCACTGGACCCGGAGCCCAATCGATAATGTGCGGGCGACATGCGTTCGAGCTGGCGGACGCGGCAAGCAACGCGATGCGTTGTGGAAAGGCTGCTGGCGGCGGCCGGGCTCATCTCTTTATCGCCGCGCCTAACGCGTTCACATTCTTCCTCGGTCAGCGCCAGACGGCGCTCGGGCCGGTCCGGCTCTACGAGTTCGATTTCGAGGGCGAAAGAGGCCGGTCGTACACGCCCGCACTGACATTGCCTCTGCCGAAGGGACTTGGGTGACCAGCAAATGCGCGATGCGGAAGCAGCCGCTAGGTATCTTGGCCGGCAGCGTCCCTCTTGCAAGGGTCTATGAGCTCCCTTAGTCTCCATGACTTGGGAGGTTCACTCATGCTTGTGCGAGTGTTCGCTGTTCTGGCGGTTTTGCTTTCCACGGCGGCGGCCCAAGCCGCAACATGCACTGTTCCAAGCTACAATACGTTCTATACGATCCCTGCTAATCACACCGCCGCCGAAGCTTTCAAGGGAAAGTTCGACTATCCGGCGGCGACGAGCGAGCCGCTGCCTAGCTTCTTGTCTATCGACTATCATGCAGACTGGAAAGCGTACCTCTGGGCTGTTCTGGACTACGCCTACGAAGGCAATAATGCGGTCGATTTCGACGTCACCAAGAACAGCGTCCGGGGCTGGTACCATGCTCTATGGATGCACGTGGGCGAAGACGGCCGAGAGTTCTTCCACGGGCTCACTCAGGAACGTCCGACGAGGCCCAACCAGCTCAAAGAAAATACCAGCACGACTTTTTTCACCTGGGCGGTGGGGTACTACAACAGCTTAGGGGCAACGACGTTTGCCAAGGTCTATGCTGATCCGTGCAATCCGGCCATCGACAGCATCCTGTTTCCGATCGGGACGGTGTCGTTCAAACTGCTGTTCACATCGGCGACCGAACAACAACTGCCTTACCTCGCCGGCGCGCCCAGCTGGCAAACCCACACCGGTAGCGGCAACGGTCCCGACGGCCGCACCGAACGGTCGATGCGCCTGCTTCAGGTTGACATCGCGGTGCGCGACCCCCGGGACAGCGCTACCGGCTGGGTCTTTGGCACCTTCGTCTACAACAATGCCGTGGCCGATTCTGACCCATGGCGCCGCCTGCGGCCCGTGGGGCTGGCCTGGGGAAACGATCCGACCGTTGTGCCGGGACAACCGCTGCTCGAGAGCGTGACCGATCCGACGCTGGAATCCATCCTGTTTGGTTGGACCGGACGTGAAGAGCTGGGCTGGGGAGGACGCGCCAATGGCCCGGCCGACAACCTTCTGAGCTCTTGCCTCTCTTGCCACGCGAGTGCGCAGTTCCCGCGCAGCGACGACTTCGGTAATGTGCCGCCGGCGGGGGCCGTGACTGACGTCTCCAAGCGGCTCACCGACTACTTCCGCAACATCAAGGCGGGCGAAGTCTTTGACCTCAAGACGAAGTTTTTCGGAGCGCCCGACATCGTCGACGCGGCTTCCATGGACTATTCGCTGCAGCTGCAGCGCGGGCTCGAGAACATGTGCAGCGAGGCAAAGGCTGGCCACGCGCCGTTCGATGTCGCGGGCATCCCGCCAATCTGCTTGCCGCAGCAGTTCAACGTCGGTGGACCGGCGCTTGCGCCCGAGACGCCAGAAGACGCAGCCGAAAAGCTGCAGGCGATCGACTTCGATAGTCTCGTCAACACACCGATACGCTAGTCAGGACGACCAGTTTTCTCAACGGGCTTGGGGACTCTCATGGATGGACAGAACGACTTCTTCACATGGCAGAGTCTTGCGACCTTTGCAGGCACGGCGACGGCCACGACCGCAATCGTCAACGGCGTGAATAAGGTGTGGCCAACGGTCGGCTCGGCAGCTGCGCTCGGCCTCGGCGTCTCGCTGGTGTTGTGTCTCGTCGCCGCGGTCATTGATCCGGCTACGGGACAAATCGTTTTTGCGCGCCCGTTTGCGACGTATTTGATAGCGATCGTCAACGGCTTCTTCGTGTTTGCGTCCGCTGCGGGGCTCTCGGCCGGCGGCGCCGCCGTCGTACACGGTGAGACGAAGAATCCTGCCACCCCCCGCGGGGCGGAGGGTGCACCAAATGTACCGATGCCCGCGCCACGGTTCTGGAAGAGCTGGTTCTAGAGCCTGCTAATGTCCAGTGCCGACGCGCGTCGCTTTTCGGAAACAATGCATGCAGTTGTCGTCGGCGTCAGCTCATACGCCGGCTCCGGCCTGCATGATCTGCCCGCCTGCGCGCCAGCAGCCCTCCAGGTTTCAGAGGCTCTTGCTTCAGCCCATGCCTGTGGCGTGCCTGCCGAACAGGTGCATCTGATTGCGGAAGATGTGGCGAGCCCCCCGGTAATCGCCGGCAAGCTCGCGACCATCGCCAAAGGCTGCAGGCCAGACGACATCCTGCTCTTCTATTTTGCTGGCCATGGAGAAGCGGACGAGACCGAGGGTTTCGTCCTCCGCACCGCTCCCGACGCTAGGGGATCAAGCCGTCTCAGCCGAGATCAGATCGCAAATGCCATTTCCGCCACGGCGGCGCGCGGCGTGTTGATCATCCTCGATTGTTGCGGCGGCGCCGGTCTCGCCGAGAATGCCCCAAGTTTTCTACAAAGCTTGGGAGGCCATGATTTCAGACTGCTGCTAAGTGCCTCGCGTGTCGGACAGTCGTCTTGGGAACTGCCCGACAAAGGATCCCTATTCACGCGCCGGCTGCTGCTGGCACTTCGTGGGAACGTCAAGGTCGGCGGTTCGGGCCACATCTATTTCAGGGACCTCGTCGACTACCTCCAGGCCGGCGTCGCCGAGGACGCAGAGGCTCAGCTCGGCAATCGCCATGCGCAAACGCCGATCGTTGCCGGCAGCCTTGGCGAGGATCCTCTGCTCTTCTTGCACCGAGATTTGACACTTGCTCAGGTGCGCGTCCGTACCCGCCGCATCACCTCCGAAACACTGCGCAGACGCGTAGCAATGACGGCAGGCAGTATTGCCGGCTTGGTACTGCTGGCTGGCGTTGGCTACTGGGCCTTCCTCGACTCCCACCAGTATCTCGAGCTGCGGGGCGATAACTTGGTCCTGGTCCACGGCTACCCAGGCCTGAGTGGCTTCGGCTTGCCTCGCGATGATTGGACCTATGCTTTAGGCCCCTCCGACGTCACCGATGTTCGGGCCCTGTCCATCGCGACGCCATTGTTGCTCGATCGCCAGACCTCGCCCGAAAGGGCGGTGCTGCCTCACCTAAACCCCAACGCGCGGGGCGCAGTCCTGTGGTGGCTTGGGGATACCGGAGCGGCTCGCACAGCGCTTTTCGAGGCAGCGGCAAAAGGTTTGAATCCCGGACCTGCTCCTGGTCTTATGGCCGACATCGTCGAGCCATCGGACGCCAACATCCTTGCGGATCTGGTCGGCCGATTGGAGCCATTGGCGTCAGACAATCTGGTAATGGCGCTCAAGCAGATCGATCCCGATCTTGCCCTAGACCGTTTCGACCAGTCTCCTGCCGGCGCCAGCAGCGGGTCGCGGCTCAACCTCCTGGCCAAGTGGAGCGGCGCTTGCACCGAGGTTACCCAGACCTGGTTCGACAATGCGATCGCCAGCGATTCCGGCGGGATCGCGTTCGCGACGGCCACGCAGGCAATCTTGAGAACCCCCAAGTGCAAACTACAAATCGATCGGGCCATCGACGCGCCCCTCTCCTACGTCGACGACGGAATCAACACGCTGCGCCTCACCAACGTCGCCGGGTATGACCAACTGCGCGACGTCCTCTCGGGCATGCTCGGCAACCGCAATGCAGCCGTGCGGGAAAGACCCGACTTTTATGCCCGACTGGCCCGCTTCTGGCGCTACCTTGATAAGGCACCTTGCGCAGATTGGCTGCTCGACCCACAGTTGGCCCTACCGCCCGATGCACTCACTGATGCTGCCGTTGGGGCAAGCCGAGATTGCCCAGGCTCGTCGATTAAGGTCCGCGTCATCGACAACAAGGTCCTGGTCGAGCTCGATCGGCCCGCCGGAGCCTTGTCGCTCGCGCAACTGCCACTCGATGGATCGCTGGATGCAGCAGCTTCCGCTCCCCTCATCGCCTCGATTGAAGCCAAAGCCGCGAAGTTGGACGACGTCATGCTGGCGATGATCAGTGAAACAGGGAGCGCAGAACTTCGCATCTTTCTCGCCGACCAGCTCCGCCTTTCTGGGGTCGCCGCACCAGACGTCATGGCTCTGCGCATAGCAGGACGCCCCGATCTCGATCAGCACCTGTTGCGTTGGCTGGCAGCAAGCGATGCCGCAGCTGCGTCAAAGCTTTGCCTCGAACTGATCCTGGCCGGCTCGGCCGACACACCGCTAATCGAGACCCTGGCCTTTGTGCAAATTGACGAAACTCAGCGCGTAGCGCTGACTGAGTTCGCCGACCGTCAGAACCTCATCGTCCGGACTACTCTAGGCATGCTTATCGGACCGCCTGAATTCGCGGTGAGCCTGCTGACCTCACCCGATGCGCGGGTACGAGCGCTCGCGGCCGGTTACGTTACTGCCCGCGATGACCGGGAAGGCGTCCTCAACGAGGCGGCCGCGGCCTTGTCCCATGCAGATTTCAACCTGATTGTCGCGCGTCACCTCAAGGACCGGCTGGTTGGCCTTCTGGCAGGTCTCGAGGCCATGCCTGAATGGGCGCGCACTTGGAGGGCGCACTGGATCGAGCAATTGGAACTCGACGACAACGGCTTGTCGCTGGCGCTCGAGAAGGCGATGGGAAGGCTCGGAATCTCCTGATGCCGCGACGCTATTCGAGCCACTCGAACAATGGGCAGGCCGTCCTTCCTTCCTTGTCTCCCTCAACAGGCGTCGCCGACACCAGCTCCGCCGCGGTAGTGGACAGGTCGTGCATGCCTTGCAGGATAGCGGGATAAAGAGATTTTGGCGTCCGCGTCAGCGCCACCACAGCCCGTTGTGAAGATATTTGATCCTTCGGGCTCGGCGACCTGGCTCCTGACCGAGGTCTCGCCGGCGAACCCTAAGATCGTGTTCGGCCTCTGTGACTCCGGACAAGGATGCCCCGAGCTGGCTAGGTGATCTTTCCGAGCTTGCCTATGTTCGGATGCAATGGGCCTCCGCTGGAAATCGACAGGCACCTTCGAGCGACGAAAACCCTGTCGGAATACGCAGCCGACGCCCGCCGTCGGAATCGGATCGTCGTCTAGCCGGAGATCCGATTCCCTGGCACGTTGCGACGGGAACAGCGAATCCGCCGCCACAACCTTCCTTGGTGCGAGTGGCTTGGACTCGACACCAGGATAGCCGAGGACGTCACCCGCAATTCCGGAATTGGCGCCGTGAGCCCCGGTTTTTCTTGGACATGATGGCCTTGACTGCAACAGGGTCCTTCGTGGCCTTGAGCTCTTCGATGATTTCGGTCGCCACGTTATACACACCTTGGAAGCCCGCCAGCTCCTGTTTCAGTTCCGCGAACTTATCCTGTAGGGCTCATGCTCGGAGGAGGACACGTTGGTTGCAGGAGCTAGGTTCTCCAATATTTCCTAAGTCGACCTTCCACACCGCCCGCTCCTTGTCCCAGTTAGGTGCGATTTCGGTCCCCTGAATCAATTGGCGTAGATCGACGAGCTTGGCATCGTTGTCGATGCGCCATCAGCTTGATTGGACCTGGGTTCAGAGTCCGTCCCATCTGACTTTGGCCGTAAGATACGGCATTGCAGTACCGGATAACATAATCTGCACCCCGGCCCATGAAACTCACGGACGCGGCCAGTCTAACCTTCCCATCTGATGTTTGGCACTCTTAAGGCAGATCGTGGTTGGCCTCCGAACCGGATCGCCGGGCCAAACACGTCTGTTCACTTTGTGTCTGACGACGTCTTCGTTTGACGCCCAAACCAAAAGCCAATGACCGTGGTGAGAGCGACACCCAACACTTCCGGGGCCTTCTCTCCGAACGCCCCGCCTGAGAACGCCAAGAAGGCTGCCACCAAAACAAAGGTCAGGAGGCCGAGAACTGTATCAGGGGAAACAAGTCGAGACAGAAAATCCGCCCGCTCTGACCCGAGGCGCAGGGCTTGTGTGTAGTCATTGTAGACGGTTCCCTTGCCATGTTTTACGAGCACTTGATAATCATGCGCCACTCGCCCGACTTCCGTCTCTGGTTGCCGAAATGTCTCAACTAGAACGAGCGTACCGCCGCCAAAATTACTAAGGGTGTCATAGACGTTGTAGTCGACAAATTCGAAGTCGAATTTTCGTAAAGCCTTGAGTGCTAGGGCCTCGTCAATGCTTAGCTCGCTAATCGATATATCCGAGAACTTGCCGCGAGTGCCTGCACTTCTCTTCTGTTCCTCAGTTGTATGAGCCGTCCCAGCCGGCTCTTCCTCTGGCTTTGACATTGCAATCCTCCACTGTTTCCAACAGAAAAGCACCAATACAGGAACTGGGCAAGGAATAGCGCAGGTGGCGTACTCCCTGAATTGTCCAGGCTTTGAGGTTAGCCTGTTGGCCCTGTTCGTGGTGCGCTACCGGAACTTGCCGGCAAGCCCAAGCTTGGCGGCTCGATATTTGCGACGAATGAGATTGTTGCCGGATAACAAATTTTGCCCGATGGCGTATAGACAGACTATCCGTTCTCAATGCGCCCTTTAAACAAGAGGAAAAACTCGATGATCGCTTCAGACCAGGACGACCAGGCTGATCTCGTCTCAATTACCGCCGACATCGTCTCCGCCCACGTTTCAAACAATCCGTTGCCTGTCGGCGAGTTGTCGAAGCTGATCGGGGATACCTATGTCGCTTTGCAGGGGATCGGCACGCCTGTGGCTCCAGCCGCACTCAAACTGGAGCCCGCCGTGTCGATCAAGAAGTCAGTTTCACCTGATTTTCATCATATGCTTGGAAGATGAGAAGAAGTTCAAATCCTTGAAGCGGCACATTGGAACCCATTACAATCTGAGCCCTGACGAATACCGCCGGAAATGGAACCTGCCCTCCGACTACCCGATGGTAGCGCCGAACTACGCGGCCACTCGCTCGGCCCTGGCGAAATCAATAGGGCTGGGGCGCAAAGCGGCAGCGCCAGAAACAGCTTCAGCTGAAAAACCAAAACGGGCCGCTCGCGCGGCAGCGGTGACAGCAATCCCATCAGCAGTCAAGTCGCCGGTAAAGAAGGCCCGCAAGAGGCTCGTCAAAGCATAGCGTACGCCAGACAGAGGTGCAGTGGCAGACCTGAACATGGCGAAGCCCCGCATTATGGCGAGGCATCGTTTGTGGGCTGGATCACTCTACGGTACGGCGAGACCGATGAGCGAGAAGCCTCGGGGTCGGTCTCGACAAGGCTCGCATAGATTAGATTGGAGCGGAGAGGCTTGGATATGACCACGGCGCCAATGATGGATTGGCAGATCGTGCATTGTCGCGCTCTGTTTGTTCACGGCGGGAGATTGCAGTCCATAGCGAGGACAAGAGGTGCGCTAAGCTACAGCTTGCTCTCGGCGGTCTTCATATTGAGCGTGACCAGATCAGTGCGAACTCGCCACCGACAGTCCGGCGGTTCATCGAATGCCTTTTGTTCCTCGAACAGGGTAGTCGGGTTCGGAATTCTGGTCGACGACCTCATTGCGCGCCCAAGGGACCCTGTTGGGCGCGCAATGTACATGTTGCCACGGAACGAACCCTATGACGGCGACAATGCCGCTCGTGATGAAGTCGGCTT
Source organism: Mesorhizobium sp. WSM4814 (assembly GCF_055811595.1). Lineage (NCBI taxonomy): Bacteria > Pseudomonadati > Pseudomonadota > Alphaproteobacteria > Hyphomicrobiales > Phyllobacteriaceae > Mesorhizobium > Mesorhizobium sp. WSM4814. Next base: position 36,086 of record NZ_JBVVQT010000007.1, on the reverse strand, counting down.
ATCGGGGCCACGACGCCGGCGAAGAGATTGGACGTCGCTGACAGAAGCGACTTATTTTGAGTCGGCTGGTATCAGAGCTGCAAGGCGCTAACGCTCTCTGTTCATGGGCGCCCGGAAGTTCGCCGTAGCCTGGCCAGGCTCGTTTTGCCAGCCCGCATCTCAGCCGCAATTAAGAGGCGACTTCGCCTCGTTCGCACGAACGAGAGGGCGATGCAGCGTGCAGTGACAAGAACATCTTAGCCTCCGAAGAGCCGCACGATGACGTTGCCGTCGACAGACGGCAGTCGCGAAGCGTCGAGATCTTTGCGCTCATAGAAAGCGAGAAGGCGTTTATGGGTCTTTTCGCCGGACTGCAGACCAACAAATCGCAAGGCATTGGTTACGAAAACGCGGTCAATCATCGCGTCGGACCAGTGACAGTCCTTCCGAAGGAACGCGTCGACTGTTGGGATATAGCGGTCATATCCCGGATCCATTCCAAGCATCAGCCAGTCGGTACCAAACAATAGGTGCTCAGCATCGGGATCGAAGTCCGGCACCCACGCTGAAAAATTCGCGGCCAACGCCGCCCTTTCCTGCTCGTCAGCATGAAGCACTTCCGAGAAAAAGCTCAAATCCGCGTAGATCGGCGCCTTTGGATTTTCGCGGATGTATGAGCCCAGCCGCCATTCCCAACTGTTGGCTGAAAGCTCAGTTCCTGAAGTGCCGTCGGAGACGACACCGAACCGACCGAAATGTGCCAAACAAACCCGCAGCTTTGGATGGGTTTTGAAGACTGGTAGCCAGAATGCCGGATCCGCTCGTGCGTCATATTTGGGACCAGCCCCATTTGAAGCGTGTCCATGCGCGAGGATCGGCGCGCCGAGTTCGTCGCAGAGTCTGTAGAGTTGGTCGAGCACCTCATCCAGTTTGCCACTTGGATCGAAGCCCAATTGTGTCTTCACCCGCTTCGGATACGGGCTCTTGTTCCCAGAAGCTCTGAAGCCCATCGGAGGATAAAGCTTCACCCCAAGAAAGCCGTGCTCTTCGAGTGCCTTCCGAGCCCAGGCGAATGGGCTGACGGAATCCTGGCCCGCACGAAAATAGACCTCGCGGAGCGGATCGAAGCCGAAGTATCAATGGACCACCGGGCCGGCTTTGCGTTTGGCCAGAAGACCCACGACCTTCACTTGCTCGGGCAAGGGAGACTGCTCGACGGACTCGCCCAACCAGTGATCGAAATCCACCATCGCCGGAGCGAGTAACAAAGGCTGCCTGCCCTGCCTCTCGTGGTCGGCGGCCAAGAGTTCGACCAATTTGTATCTATAGAGTTTGAATAACGGGATCCAGCGAAGATAGGCCCCGATCTGATCCAGACGCGAGAACGCGTTCGTCGCAATGCGTTTCGATTGAAGCGGTGTGATCGCCGCGATGCGTGGCCCGCCTTCACCGACCGCTCTTAAGAAGGCGTCGAGCTGTCTCGACGCCGGCGTGATCTCGGCGACACCCATCGTCGCTGGTCCACCAGCGCGGGTTTCGAGTTCACGTATGAAACGCGCAGTGTCACTCACGGCCCGCGCCTTTGCCAGGTCGTAGTCGGCGTACTCTGCCGATGCGTCACGACCTCCTTGCAAAACTTGGATTTCTTCATTCGCGGTGGGCGCGCTGCCTGTCCCGAGAAGCCTGGTCACAAGTTCCAGGAGGAAGTCGAGCAGATCGGGATCCTCGATGTCGAGAATCCGCTTCTCGTATTGTTCGGGATAGCGTCGCAGGAACGTCTGCTTGATGAAGCGCACAACGGGCAGGTCGGACGCGTTGAACACATGACAATGCGCGTCAATGGAGCGGCCCGTCACCTCCAAATCCTCAGTCGTTCGGCAACCCGCCAACGGAAGAGTTGCGGCCATTCCGAGTTTGATGAAATCTCGACGTAGCATTGCGCTTCTCTTCGTATGCAGACCGCCTTGGGGCCAGGCAGATGGTCTGAGCCCCACTGCACGGCCACTGCAGCTAGGGCAAGTCGGGTGACTTTGAAACGAAACGGCGCCCGATGTCGATCAGAGATGGGGCACGGAACGCACCACCTGCCGGGCTGGCTTGTCCTGACGCTCGCCTTGGTACGAGACCTGGCGCAGGAGATTGTCCTCCGTCCAGGTGAGATAGGTGACCTCAACCACCATTTCAGGCCTGACCCAATGCACGCGCGACAGCTCAAGCGGCGAGCCGAACCGGCTCTCGCGCGGCGGCGGGACGGCGAGGGGCATTCGAGCTGTCTGAAGTGGCCCAAGCCGGCGAGCCAATCGCTTGAGCTCTGCAACCGTGATGCCCGTGCCGGCGCGGCCCGCGTACATCAGACGACCATCATCGGTGTAGTAGCCGAGAAGCAGCGAGCCGATATGCGGCCGGCTTCCAGTCGGATCGGTCCAGCCGACGACGATGAATTCCTCTCTGTTGAGACACTTTGACTTGACCCAGAGGCCGCGATTGCCGGATGCATAGGCGCTGTCGATCCGCTTTGAGATAGCGCCCTCAAGTGAAAGCCGACAGGCGTGCTTGCGGAACACAGGCCCGTCGCCGATCACGTGATCGCTGAAGCGCAGGCCGGGCATGTCGGTCGAAAACAGGCCTTCCAGTTGTGCCTTGCGCTCGATGAGCGGCAGCTTCGCAATGCTTTCTCCGTTCAGGAACAGAAGATCGAAAGCAAAGAAGACAAGATCGCCCGTGCGGCCCTCGTCCATAGCGGCCTGCAGGCGGCTGAAGGAGGTGACACCGTTTGCCCGAACGGCGCACAGCTCCCCGTCGAGATATGCCTCTTTCACCGGGAGCGCGCGGAGGGCCGCTATCGTCGCTTGATAGCGATGCGACCAATCCAGGCCAGTGCGGGTGAGCAAGCGGATGTCGCTGCCGTCGATCCGCGCATGCATGCGGTATCCGTCGTACTTGATCTCGTGAAGCCAATCGGGGCCGTTGGGCGCTTCGTCGACCAGGAGCGTCAGCTGAGGCTCGATCCATTTCGGCGGATGCGTTTTATTCGGCTTTGTGGGATTCACCGTCTACCGCGCCAATAGAGATAAAGCGTCGTCATGCGGGCCAGATTACCACATGATGACGGTATAGAACGTCGGGAATGTTGCGACCTTTCTCGCGTAAATGGACAACGGCGCGTCGAGCGCTGATCTAGTGGATTGATCGGGACAAAAGAGTCCGGGTTGGGATTCCGCGCGGCGCGGCGTCGTGCGTATCGAAACGGCGTCCGCGCGGCAGCATCGCCCGGACGCCGCTGCAACTGCGCGAGTGGTGCTCCTGGCGTTAGGCGCCTCTATGCAGGTGCGCCGTCGATTGCGCCGGAACACCTTCGCTGTGCCTGCAATCTGGGAACTGATTGCATCCGCGAAACACTGTCCCGTTCCTGTTGCGCTTCTCGACCATTTGGCCCACCAGACAAACGGGGCATTGACGCAAGGCAGCGCCTTCGATCGTCTCGTAGCGCACCTCATCCCCGGCTATCTCGCAAAGTTCCCGGATATAGCGGGACGGCTGGCGGCTGTTGGTGATGAGGTATACGCCTCGGCTGGCGCGCGTGAGCGCGACGTAGAACAGGCGTCGTTCTTCAGCATAGTCGAAGGTTTCAGGCTGGGGAATGACCAGGTTGAGCAGTTCATCGTCCTCAATGCGGCTCGGCACGCCATAATCGCCTTCACTCACATCAAGCAGAACCGTGTAGTCCGCCTCAAGCCCTTTGGCCCGGTGAAGGGATTGGCCCGAAACCTCGATATTGGCGAAGGAGGGTGGGATCCCGCCGAACGGATCTAGCAGATTGTACCGCCATAGAACCAGCACTTTGAGTTGGCGTCTGGTTCGCTGCGCCACTGCTCGGCGATGCTCCCCAGGGCGATGTCGAGCCGTTCGAGAAGACGATGGCAAGCCTGGGCGAATTCGGGCCTGCCGCGTTCGTCATCAATGGGAATGACCCGAATCGACCGCGGAATGGCAGGCCGTGTCGAACGAACCGATTTCGTGATCTGTTCGGGATTACGCTGGACGAATGTCGCCGACGTCTCGGCAATGAGCTGATTGCAGCGATAGGTCTGTTCCAGGCGTCCCTGCCAGCTTGCCCCGAAATTGGCCTCGAACTGCGTGAAGATCGTGATGTCCGATCCGGCAAAGCGATAGATCGACTGCCAGTCGTCTCCGACTGCGAACACATTGCTGAACGCCTTCTGCTGCTTGAGCGCCTTGATGAGGTTGGCGCGCGGCTCGGAAATGTCCTGAAACTCGTCGACGAGTTGCCCGGTCTCGACCAGCCGAACCGCGTCGGCGATCATTGAATCGAAGTCGATCCGCGGGGATTCTTCGAGTTTTTGCGAATAGCCCTTCGTGATCATCCACACGACGTGCGCATAGAGCTCCGCGCGCTGCTTGTGTGGAGGGTCTTGGCGCGCTCGAGCAGCATATCGAGCGTCAGATGACTGGCGCGAATATGCTTGATGCAGGTGGATATGAGCTTGTGATAGTGCTTGATGACCACAGGCTCGATCGCCTCGGTGATCTCGGCATAGCTCTTGCGCTCGAAGGGAACGGCGCGCCCGCCAGTTCTGCCTCGAGTGTGCTGAGCAGTGTCTCCACTGCTGGCCTGGGCTGATGTCGTCAAGAAATCGATCTCTTTGCGGCGATAGGCCTGACGTTTGCTCTCGGCGTGCTGGACATAATCCGCAAACGGTGAGGTCCCATCGGCGTTGAGCGCGAAATGCTCATTGCACCGTGTCAGTAACCGCATAGTAGAAATCGGGATGCAGATGGCGAACCGTGCCGTCATCCTCCTCAACCGCAAGGAGGCATTCGATGCTTGGGGAATGCGAGTTCCTGGAGTTTTGGGTGCCACGGAGTTGTCCGAAAATTGTGGCATATTTCGGACCTATACCTTGCCATTTGTCCGAAATTTGTAGCATATTTCGGACATGCCCATAGTTGAGCCCGATACCGATCTTCGCTCGCGCCTGCTTGCCCGCATTGAGTCCAAACCCGAGGAGGTCTGGACCCCCGGCGACTTCGCCGATCTCGGCGCGCGCGCCGCCGTGGACAAAACCCTGCAGCGCCTCGCTACCGCTGGCGAGCTACGCCGGATCGACCGAGGCCTCTATGACCGGCCGCGCACGAACAACCTGACTGGCCGCGCCACCGTGCCGGATTATCGCGCTGTGATCCGCGCCGTCACGCGCCGCGATCGGGCGCGCGCCGTCATCGATGGTATGACGGCCGCCAACGACCTCGGCCTGACGACCGCCGTCCCCGCCCGAATAGAAGTGCTGGTCGATACGCGGTTGAAGCCAATCAAACTCGGCACGCAGGAAATCCACTTCAAATACGCTGCCCCTAGCCGCCTCTATTGGGCAGATCGGCCGGGGATGCGGGTCGTCCAGGCCTTGCATTGGATGCAGGACATGCTGGCCCAGAAAAGCGAACGCAAGCGTATCCAGGCGACGTTGCGCCGCCTGTTTGCCGACCCCAAGCACGGCGAGGCCATTCGCGAGGACCTGCGCGCCGGTCTCTCCGCCGTGCCGATCTGGATGCAGGAGTTCCTACGCGAAATCCTGAGGGCGGACCCGCACGAGGCGAAGCCATGAGTACCAATGCTTACGGCCAGATCATCGCGGCATCCCACGTGACCGGCTCGACCTGTTCCTCGCCACGGCCAATCGGATCGGAGCTCCGGTGGGCAATGTCGAAAAGGATTTCTGGGTCTGCTGGACTCTCAATTCGCTCTACCACGGACGGCCTGCGGGGAGCCACGGCTGCTTTTCAAGGGCGGGACGTCGCTGTCAAAAGGCTATGGCCTCATCCAGCGTTTTTCCGAGGACATCGACGTTACCGTGTTCCGCGACGATCTCGACGAGGCTGCCTCGGTCGAAGAGCTTGAGGGACTGTCGAACAGGAAGCGTCGCGCCAAGCTCGACGCCATCCGGGACGCCTGCCGTGCGTATATCACAGGGCCGCTGCGAGACTTCCTCACCGCTCAACTTGCCGACATTACGAACGGCGCCGGACGGGTCGAGCTCGACGAAGCCGATGCCGATGGTCAGACCCTGCTGCTCTGGTATCCCGAGGTCGAGCCGCGTGATGGCGCCTATGTGCGACCGGCCATACGCCTCGAGTCCGGGGCGAAATCGGCGCTCGATCCCAATCGCCCCATCACGGTCACGCCCTATGTCGCGAAGGAAGCGGCAGGCATTGATCTCACCGTCGCCGACGTGACCGCACCTTTTGGGACCAGGTGGTGATCGCCCATGGATTGCGCCGCTGGTACGAGCGGCGCGGCGAACTGCGGCAGGAAGGCCAGCGGGTATCTCGGCACTATTACGACCTGCACTGTCTTCTCGGATCCGAGACCGGAAAGGCCGCGCTCGGCGATCTCGATCTTGGCGCCGATTGTGTGCGGCACGCAAGAATGTTTTTCGACCGTCCCGACTATGACCTCGCCTCAGCAGTCGCGGGCAGATTCGCAATCGCGCCCGCTCCAAAGATGGTGGACGCGCTCACGCGCGACTATGCCAATACGGCGGCCATGATCTTCGGCACTCCTCCGGGTTTCGATGACATTCTGGAATCAGCACGGCAGATTGAGCAAGACATCAACACCCATTCCTAGTCGCCTGGCCACGTCGCCGGGGCATCATCATCCGTTGTCGAGGTCTGCTACTTCAAACCCGAGGACATCGAAAACTTCACGCTGGCCGAGAGGACATGCATCGGCAGTTCGCTGAACGCACGCTCGCATTTGCTTCTTGGCGAACCCCCTGCATGTCAATCGTTCATGCAATGTCATCCCGCTGGATGCGAGTTTCAAAATTCTTCTTGGCCGGCCGTGCGCGAGCTTGCTGCCGAGTCTTGTGGACTGTCCCCGAACGCGCGGCGGGAGATCGCTGCCAACAAAGGATTCGACTCTACTGTCCTCCATGCCCGATAAGCGGTTATCGGCATGGGAATTCTACCTAGACTAGTGTCCGTCCATAAACGGCAAGTTATTGAAATTACTTGAGGGATCGTAGTTTTCCGCAGGAAAACTCCGGCGGTTTCAGATACACTTTGGCATCATACCACTGATTCCAAAGCGTTTTCTGCCACCCCCGGAGCCGACAATGCGCCAAGAACGCACCGTCCAAGCCAGTGTATTCGATCTTTTCGCCGGACACGAGATCGGCCGTGAGCTGAAGGGCATGTCCGATTGGCTGGACGAGCAGCGTCACCTGACCGGGCTGGTGGCCGCCGACCTGCGCCGGCACGGGGTCAACGAGACCGGCCGCGAGGGCCTGCCGGCGGAGGCGGTGCTGCGCTGCGCGCTGCTCAAGCAGCATCGCCAGCTCAGCTACCAGGAACTGGCTTTCCACCTGGAGGACTCCGCCTCGTTCCGGGCGTTTGCCCGGCTGCCATGGGGATGGAGCCCGAAGAAGTCGGTCCTGCACAAGACGATCAGCGCGATCCGGGCCTCGACCTGGGAAGACATCAACGAGGTGCTGCTTTCGAGCGCCCGCCACGAGAAGCTGGAAAGCGGCAGGGTGATACGTGTGGACAGCACCGTCACCGCAGCCCTCATCCACGAGCCGAGCGACAGCAGCCTGTTGTGGGACGCCGTACGGGTGATGGTTCGCCTGCTGCGGCAGGCGGATAAATTGGGCAGCGGCGCGCTTTCCTGGCACGATCACTGCCGCGCGGCCAAGAAGCGGGCGCGGGCGATCCAATACACCCGCGGCCGCCCGAAACGTGTTCAACTCTATCGCGAATTGCTCGGGATCACCCGCACGACGCTGGGCTATCTCCGACAGGCGGCGGAGCGGCTGACCCCGGCGGCTGATCTGGACGTTATCGTCTGGCAGGAGCAACTGCGCCACTATCGACCGCTGATCGAGCAGATCATCGCCCAGACCGAGCGGCGGGTGCTGGCCGGCGAGGCGGTGCCGGCCGCCGAGAAGCTGGTTAGCCTGTTCGAACCGCATGCCGACATCATCGTCAAGGGCGGCCGCGATGTGCATTATGGCCACAAGCTCAACCTGACGACGGGCAGGAGCGGCATGGTTCTCGACCTCATCGTCGAAGCCGGCAATCCGGCCGACAGCGAGCGGTTGCTGCCGATGCTTCAGCGCCACATCGACCGATATGGCGAGCCGCCACGTCAGGCGGCCGCCGATGGCGGCTATGCCAGCCGCGCCAATCTGATCCAGGCCAAGGCTCGGGGCGTGAAAGACATGGCCTTCCACAAAAAGTGCGGCATCAAGATCGAGGACATGGTCAAGAGCCGCTGGGTGTATCGCCAGCTGCGCAACTTCCGTGCCGGCATCGAGGCCGGCGTCTCATGTTTGAAGCGCGCTTTTGGCCTGGACCGCTGCACCTGGCGCGGGCTCGACCACTTCAAGACCTATGTCTGGTCCTCGGTGGTGGCCTACAATCTCGCCCTCTTCGCCCGCCTCAAGTCGAACTGACCCACCGCCGACTTCGCAAAAGCCTACCCCGGGCGCCCAGCCGGGCGGTTCAACCATGGGCCAACTAGCGGACGGCGAGAGACCTCTACTTCCCTTCTAACGCTTCGTGCAGATCGAGCCACCAAACAGTCAGAAATACCGCGAATCGACATGGCCGGCTACAATGAATACTTCGAAAAATTACTGTTTATGGACGGACACTAGACTAGGATAAGGCTGTCGGGTTCCTGGGCTATCGAAAGTTGGGATGGACGGGCCTCGTCCTGGAACGCTTATGACGATACCGAATCGCGACCGTCGGATGTCCCAACAGTCTGAAACGTCACGAGATCCGAACCCGGTCAGCCTTTGCTATCTCGCGGATAGCCTTGTCGGCTTGTTCGAGTAAATTCCGTGTCTCCGGAAACGCCGCCTTCTTCGCCGATGCCTGATCGAGCCAGCATTTCGGGCGTTCCTCGTGAGCGAGGCCTTCCTCGACCGCCTCCATGAGAAAGACGCGCGCCAGTGTATCGCCTCCCGTCTTGGATTTCATTTTGAGGCTCCCGAGGGGGGCCAGCACGCGAGCCCATATTCCGGTCTCCTCCCGCACCTCTCTGACCGCGGTGAATTCTGGAGCCTCGCCGGGTTCGATGTGGCCTTTCGGTATCACCAGCTGCGAGGGATTGTCGGTCGCCCCGACCAGCAGGTGCTCAAGTCCATGTTTGCTCTTCCTGAACACGATGCCTCCGGCATGGGTCAGTCCATCTGGCCTGGCATGCGCCTCCTGTGCCGGCGCGTTGTTCCGTCCTTCCATGGTGATGACCAGCCAGTAGGCCTGCTGGGTCGACTTGAACCGCTGTTCGGCGTAGCGATACAGGGCGAGCAGGCACAGCACGGCGGCGATCAGTAACTGCACCCAGTCTCCCATTACCGCGTAGATCAATCCGAAGAACGTCAGCGCCACCACGAAGCTGCGGAAGAACTTCGAGTCGGCCTCGAACCGCTGTACCTGCGCCAAGCCCTCCGGGTTCTCGAGCGCCAGACGCGCCTTGCACCATTGGAACGCGTTGATCGTGTTCTCCGCAGAAAGGTGCTGCAGGCCCGCGGTTTTTAGCTGAACGGCCTTCGCAAGCGCGGCATCGGCATTGGAGCCAAACAGCAAGGGGGAAGGCGCCAATCTGCGTAAAAACTTTGGCGAAAGTTCCTTTCCCTTGGCCAGTCTCTCGGTCTGCCAGAGATCGGTGGAATTCCGCAGAGGATCGTAGACTGCTTCGTCCAAGATGGCGCCGATGAGGAAGACGAAATGGCCAAGGAAATAGCTGACGAACAGGAAAACGCCCCACCCGACTTCGGCGTTGTCCGGAAACAGCGTGGAATTATGGGAAACTAACTCCTTGCCGAGGTACGCGACGAACATGCCGGGCAGGATGATCGAGAAGAAGTCGACCAACCCGATGAAAAACCTCTGCGGTTCGAAGTTCATAGCCCAGCCAAAGCCGTGAAGACGAGTCTCGCCGATCCGATATCTCAATGTATCACATTTCTAATATGCAGACCTTCTATTTGCCCGTGACGGTGTCCCGCCGCTGGACGGTGGCATTCTCGCCCACCCCTAAGGTCGGCCAGAGGGTCTTCCTTGACGGCGGCATCAGGGGCTCTCAGAGAATTTGAAATCGTGGGGAACGATTATGAGGCGCTCTTTCTCTAGCCCCGTTGGATACTTCCGTAGCATGGCATTATTTTGAATCTTGGGTTTCCAATCCTCGCAATCTACCTGCTTGCACTTCCGCCCATCGTCGACGGCGACACATCCGAGAGCGGTGAACGCCAGTGAAAATCTGCAAAGGCGGGACCGCGTGTGAACGGCGTTCAAAACTTTGAACGTCGGTTCACACTAGTGCGCCAATAGCGCACGGCGATGTGAACAAGCGCCTAACATTGACCCCCAGCTAAGCGAGCTCTAAACCGTTGCTAACTCATCCGAAATGCGTTTGCGACCCGATCGTCGTGACGTCATGCTCGAACTACTGTGCAGTTTTTTAAGGATCCGAGGCTGCGGGACAATTGGGGCGGTTGACGCCCTTAGTTACCTGATAGCTCGTTGCCTGACAGCGCCAGCCTAAGACGAGGGACGTGGCGGGGAGCCGCTAGACTGGTGCTGGACATCTTAGCAGGACCGGCCCCTTCCCAATACAAGTCGGGAATATCGCAAGTGCAAATCCCGCTGCGGAACAGCGCTCGGAATGGGGATTGACCCTGTGCCGCCGATGCCCATCTTGGCTGCCACGTGCGGACGCGTCTTCGTAAGAAGCACACTGGCGGAAATGGTCCGCAAGTTCAGCTTCGCCCGCCCGGGCGAGGTCGGCACGATCGGTAACAGCTTTCCCGTTACAACGGCGCCCGGCGCCAATGAACTTGTCAGCGTGGATCCGTACTCGATACCTGCGCAAGACTCGATTCGCATCGGTTGATACTCGCCAACACAATCAAGGTTCACTTGCATAGTCGGCGTAGGTGTTAGAGGATACGACTTCAGCGTGAGCATTGTGAGGGAAAGTGGCTTCTCCCCTGGCCTCCGTTCTTATCTTCTTAGGAATTCTTCTCCTGAGCGACCCAGCCTTTGCGCAGGAATTGCCTCCCGCCTCTGTTTCCGCAGAATGCAAAGCCAGTCAAATTGCTACGCTGGAGGCACTTTCTTCGTCAGCTAGCAACTTTTGCGCGCAAGTGTCCCTCGCGCGCAACGAAAATGAACTGTTGATTTCGGGATTGTTGTACCAAATAAAAATCGCAGAGCAGCGTCGGTTACAATTGCAACAGGATATTGCAGCAATCAACAATCAAGCCAAACTGTCTCGGGTTGATAGATTTAACGAGTGGGGCGACTATTTGTCTGTTCGGCGCTGCCATCCCGGCCACGCACGCTTCATCGCGTCGGGCTACACGCTAATGAACGGCGCCGGAAACAATGCTGCAACGCCGAGCATCACGATTTTCGAGCGATAGCGATCCGGCGATGCCCCGGCACGACCGGTGTTTGGCGGGTCCAGCAAGAAATAAGGAGTGCGTCACATGAGAGACAATGGTGAACGGCCTGCACGAGCGGGAGTTCCGTCGAGCGACGCCGTCGTTGCGGAAAAGTCGTTCGCGCCCAACCGTCCGATGACTGATAGCACGACCGCCGAGCCAGGGCCGACCTACCGCATCCTGCGGACCGTCGAAGTCGACGAATATGACCCGCCGGTCAGCGCCGCCGACGTCCAGCCTTTCGGCGAGGCGCAGCCCGAAGCAAACCAGAACTTCCGAGGAACGTCGCGCAAGGCGGCCAAACTGTCGATATCGAACGCTGCGGTGGAGGTGTTCGACGACGTTGCCGCACTGATCGATACAGTGCCTGACCACCAGTCAATGGTCGATCATGAACCGGAAATTACCACCGCGGCTAATTCGGGGCGCGTCGACAGCGAGGATCGCAACATTCGCATTACCACCTTCCTGTATGCGGCGAGCCGCGAGGACGATAACGACTATCATCTGATCGTGGGCCGCGATCCGGCACTCGACCCGGTCTACATGACCATGGAGCTGTCCGGGTTGCCGCCGGCGACGAGCGAGCACTTTGCTCGCCTCGACAAGGCGCGACAATCGTACTCGAGCTTCTTCGGCGGCGACCTGCCCGGCACCTCGTACGACTTCTACGATCCTCCCATTCCGATCGAGGTGGAGGGCTCGCTGTTCTTCGACATGAGCCACGCAACGGGGTCGCGGCCGGGTCCGCAGTCGTTGCGTTACGACATGCCCGTCGTTTGGGAGCTTCACCCAATTGCGAGGATTACTTTCGAGCCGTGAGCGACAAGTCTGAGAAGCCGACTAAGCCCGCCGGCGGTGATGCGCCGCAACGTCGTCCCGGGCTGCCCGATCCGGCCAACGTGGTCGGCGAGCGCGAACTGCGGTCGCCGAAGGGTAAGCGCTACAAAATCATTCGCACCCGCGAACGCGACGCCTATGATAAACCCGACGACCCCTGACTAGCTGGCCAGCTTTCCGCAATTCGCGATACCGAAAACACCACCACTCGATCAAGCCACGGAGAGACAAATGTATATGCTTTTTCGCAGCCTGTCGGGTCGGCAGTTGGTCACGACCCAAGCCCCGGCCTTCCTAGCGGCATTCTTAATCGCCGAATTCTTTTACAAATTCCACAGCTTCACCCTTGAATGCTTAGCCTTTCTCGCGACCTGGTTTGTCATCGATCTCGTCATCACAGTAATTGGCAGCCGACTTGCTCCTGCAAAGCCCTCAACCGAACATCAATTGACGAAGTAACGCGGCTAGCGAGCTCGTCGCGGGTACTATAGTTTTTTTCTTGCTGGCTATTGGAGGAAACGACAAATTGTCGCCCCCTTGTTGGGATGTTGCATCAGGGGTCAAGCTCCTGCTCGCTGCTTCATTCATTCGGCAGGAACGCGGAAATCGCACGACCGATACCCAAAACACGGCGAGCATCCTCGTTCCCGAAAAACCGAATCCGAACATTCCGTGTGGCAGGCGACCGCTTAACAGGTCATGGCGGGCGCTATCAGCTATGTTCTTGAAAGCCCGTTTTATAACGGCTGGCGCAAATCTCGGGGAGGTCAAACTCGTTCTTCAACGGCGGCGTCGACCTGCAGGCCGTGATGAATTCATCAAGGAAAAAGAGCCGTACCTTTCCAAATTCACCATGGAAAGCTTCAACGCCTATCTGGCTCTTTCCGAACGCGCCGCCGCCTCGGCCTTACTCGATACCCAGAGGGACATGCGCCCGTTCAAGAACGAACGTATCGTCGGTGCGACGAACGTCACCGACATGGATCTCCGTGCGATGACGCGCCGGCCGATCTCTGTCTACCTCGCCCCAACATCACGGATATCACGCTGCTCAAGCCGCTGCTGACGCTATTCATGCAACAGACGATGGACATTCCTACCCTCGAGCACGATCCGAAATCCCCTGCCGGTTTACTTCCTGCTCGACGAGTTTTGGCAGTTGAGGAGGATGGATGAGATCATGATGAAGCTGCCCTATGTTGCAGGGTACAACATCAAGCTTTCTATCATCACCCAGGACCTGAAGAACCTCGACGAGATTTACGGAGAAACTTCCCGGCATTCCCTGCTCGGCAATTGCGGCTATCAGTTATTCTTGGCGCAACGATCATGCGACCGCCGACTATGCATCCCGTGCACTCGGCAAGCGGACGATCCGCTACCAGTCGGAATCGCGCACGATCGAACTCGAACTGCCCGTCGTTCCAGGAGCACCTGAACGGCGGGCACCGTCATGCCGCGACCGCCATACAGGTAGTTGCTCCCGGTATCCAATCCGTCTAAGTTCGGACGGTTGGACGGTCGATTTCCCGTCGGCGCATCCGTTCAAGTTTTCGCGGTCGCGTTGCAGCAACTTTTGTTTCGGGATCAGCCACGAGATCAATGCGCACGTCGAGCCCGCCCCGGACGCCTCGCGATTTCGAGTCGCGCTGGACAATGCCCAAGTCGAAGCTGCTGCCGATCTCGCCGTCGGGAGGTCGGTCGAGCATCAGGAAAAGCGTGTGGTATATCTCAGGCTTCAGGATCAGTCTCCGCAACTCAACGCGCTTGCGGCCCGTGACGACGAACATGACACCGTGCTCGCGAGCCTTAGCGATGTCGGCGAGACGCTGCTTGCACCAGTTCTTGTGGTAACGAGACTTACCAGCCTGGCTGCTTTCAATCAGATTCTTTTGCGCCGTCCCCCATTTCTTGAATGCGGCGAAGTCTTTTTTCGCAGTCAGGCCCTCCGCAAGTTCCACTAGGTCTCCATCGGCGGCGATTTTCGGCAAGAAGAGCCGGATCCGGCCCGGATAGCCTCTAACGTCGAATGCGAGATCGCAGATGTTCTCACGGTCGGCCCGGGCCGCGTGAATGCGAAAGACGACGACAGCGGGCGATGGTGCCGGAAGCGTGCCGGTGAACTGTACGACGCTCAGATTTTTGTGTGCCGCCTTGCGTTCCTGGAGTGAGTTCTGATCGGTGTTGACATTGGTGGACGTATACGGATCGTCCTGATGGTGAAGCAGAGCCAATACACAGAAATGGTGGTTGCCGGCGAGGTTGGCAGGGGGAGGTAGTTTGTCCGAGGTCAGATCGAAGGCCGCTATTTTCGGGAACCCCACTCGGACGTCGTCCAAAGTAGCAAATCCGAGTGTCTGCCAGTTCGCAGTGTTGATCGCGGTGCCGTTCTGGACGTTGGCTTCGTAGCCCGCCGGCAAGGCGGGCAGTCCGGTCGAAGCGTTGGCCAGCAGGCACATCACGCGGACATTGCTGGCGGGTACGACACCACGATTGTGCACCTGGACATAGACGCGTGTAGTGATCGTCGCAGTCGCGTGCGTCGCCACATTTGCGGAATCATCGTTGAGTGTGTCGACGAAGTCGAAGAAGTTGATCTGTGAACCCAGCGGGAACTGATATTGGCCGTTCACATCAGGCGTATCAACCTTGATGTCGGGTCCGCGCCAATGGGCGACGGTTTGACCCTGATTGACAGGGTCGGGTAGCGAATTGACAGTCGCGAAGCGTCCTTGATCGAGCTGAGTGTCGCGAACATAGAGTTCAACACCCTGCTTCGCCAGAGTATCGAGCGTGCGTTCGAAGGCGCCGCGGCCATGAGTGCTCGCCCGCAGAAGACGGCGGGGATTGTGCAGCTTGAAATCCAGCACGGCTGCATCCGGCAAGCCCTCGGAAAAGACCTGCCAAGCCGTTCCGCCGTTAGTCGAGCGCCAACTGCCAATGTCGGCGCCGACGTATACATGTGCCGGATTCACGGGGTCGATCACGATGGCGTTGTGTTGAACATCGAGCAGCGCGTCTGCTGCGCCGGCAGCCGACCCGCTGCGCTGCCGCCATTGTGTGCCGTTGAAATGCCATACATGGCGGTAGTCGCCGCTGCCGCCGAAGGTGATGTAGATCGAATTGCCAGTGCCGTCTGCCAGGTCGATGGCGATCGCAGTGACCACTCCGGCGAGCGGAAGGTCGTTTGCGCCGCCCATTGTATCGAGCTGGGTGCGCGTCCAATTGGCACCCGACTTGTCGAACCGGTAGACGCCTCCTGACATCGTCCCGGCATAGAGCTTCGTTGCGGAGGCGAATGTCAGGCACTTGATGCTGTCGTTCAGCTGATCGCCTGCGAGGGTATTGTTGGGTATCGACTGCCATGAGGTGCCGAAATTCGTGCTAATCCACGGCCGCACCGCACCGAAAGCGAGAATTTCTGACTCGCCTGGTGCGCCAGGGTTGATGGGCGTACCCACAAGCGGAGCATAGAAAAGTGCATTGTCGCCATTAACGAGAGGAACCGGGACATCGCTATAGCTATAGCGTGTGCCACCCGTGGTGCTGCGCCGCACCGCACCGTAAACATAAGTATCGGCAACTCGGTAGGGATCATTCCAGTTGACGACGAAGTAGCCGCTATCGCCGCCCGACGTGTAGAGCCAGGCTTCCTCGCCTGTGAAGCGCTCACCTCCGTTGTCCTGGCTGCCCGAAAAGACAACCGCATCCTCGCTCGGATGCTGCCCGAGATAGTTCAGTGTCAGCGTTTGTAGACCCTTGTTCACTGATGTGAAGATGTCGCCGGTACCTGTGGCGTTGTCGGTACGGTAGACGCCACCGTCGCAACCAACCCACATCTGAGACGCGCTGCCGGGCGTGAAGACGATCGTGTGGATGTCGGCATGAACCGAATTGCCGATATAGGTATTGGCGGCGGTGACGCTCGCGGCTGTCACCGTGATTTCGCAGCGGTAGACTGCTCCGGACCAGTCACCACCCGAGAAAACGATCGATCCCCCGAGATAGATCCTATTGGCGTTGTCCGGCGCAACGGCGATGGCCAGATCATACCATCCCTGCGACCCAACAAGATCCCCTGGAGCGGGAAGACCAGTCACTTGCCGCCAATTGCCAACGGCGGTGTCCAACCGATAGACACGGCCCGCTGCTGTTAAAGCATAGACCACGCTTGGATCGTTGGGCCGGACCGCCAGTGCAATGCGGCCATCAGCGGCTGCGGGAAAAGCGCCGCCGGCCAAGGCCCATGTATGACCATCTGTCGAAGAATAGACCGGCCCAAACCAAAACGCCGCATGAAATGTCGTCACCCCGGCGCTTCTTGCCACGACAACACTCGTGGCCCAACTCGAGCCGGGGTTCGGTGGTGATTTCTGCACCCAATGGAATCCGCTGGAGCCATTCGGTTCGCGTCTGTAGAGTCCCTCCCGGGTTGCCGCCACAACTCGTTCGGCATCGGTAGGATCGACCGCAAGTGCATAAAATGCACTACCCGTCAGCTGTGGGCTGCCAGGTGCTACCGGTTCCGTTGTCCAGTTCAGTCCCCCATCGACCGAGATGATCGGGCCCACGCCGAAATAGGCGGCGCCGGCTCCTTCGCCGGAACCGACATAAATGCGATCCTGATTGGCGGCCGCGCCAGCGACCACTGCGAGCGCACCGACCGCCAGACTGTCTGCTCCGGCGTGTGTCGGGTCGAGATCGAAAGAGTCCATCAGCGACACCCAGGAGGCACCGCCGTCTTCGGTTCGCCACACACCACCATTCGCGGCGCCGACATAACAGCGGCTACCACCTGCTAAAGGCGCGATTGCCGGCGTGCGTCCGCTCACCGCAGGCATGACGCCTCCCTGTCCCTGACGCACGACTGACGGGCCGATTGGAACCCAATTGTTGGCAGGCGGCGCGGCCGGCGGCAGGGGCGGTGACACGCCCGGTGCTGCTTCCAGCGCCCGGCGCGCGGCCTTGCTCTTTCTCTCCTGGCGCTTGCGATACTGTTCGATCAACCGTTTGCGGCTTGGGAGCGGGGCCGGTTCCTCCCTTGGCGCCGGCTGCGGCACTTCGCGCGCTCCTCCCATGGGTGGTCGGCGCGGCGGTTCATCTTGCTTTTCAGGCAACGGTCGCGGCGGCGTGACCGGCTGTTCCGATTTCTTCTGCAGTGGGGTCATCCGCTCTTTGAGGAACGCCCGTGTCCGTTCCAGCGGTCCACCCTCGGGTTCGGGGCTGCGGGATGGTGGCGAAGGTTTGCGACTTTTCGGAGACTTGCCCATGTCAGACTCCCATAGGATCGACATCGCCACCATTTGGCGATCTTATACGTCCTGGACTACTGACTGAGCCAAGTGTCAAAAATGCTTGTAACCCTACGCGAACTCTTGGCCGGGAAGTGATGAGTTCGCGAGGGCAGCACTCAACCAGCATGCCAAGCGGTCCGCGGTCGATGTCCCGAACGCCATTCTGCGCGAAATCCTGAAAGCCGGCTTGCGTTCGGTCAACCCTGTGGAGATCACGCGCCAATTCGATTGCCAAATCTGCCGTCTCAATGTCGAGGTCGTGCCGCGCCAGCAGTCCTGCCTAGCCGGCCCGAGCATGGCGCCGGCCGGCATCGGCGACCTTGTCCAACAGCCGCCCGTCGCGCCGCAAGGCTGACGCACCGAATGATTGACGTGAATAGCTGTCAAATTCGGCATCCTATTTTGTCGATCTCGGACGCCACGAGGAACCACTCCTACGAGTAGCAGCCGAGCGCGCGCACAGAAGTGTGTGTCTCAAACTGTGGATTGCGTTTCAAGATGTAAACACAATGGATGACTTTCGTAAAGTAAAAAGAACGAAAGGAGCGCGATCATCTTAAGTCGATACAGACTTGAGATAGTCGCGGTCCTCAATGCCCCTCCTCGCGTTTGGCCCGTCAGACAGGTTGCCAACGAGTCGCTTTGAACCCGCCGCTAGCAGGCGGGCATTGATTTCGTTTGGAACTGTCAAACGTCCCTGCAGTCTGGGACGCTGGAGATCACGACGACGCCGTGGGCCAAGTCGCAGGGGCCGCGGGCCCGCCTCGGCAGAATCGGTGAGTCGGGCGGCAGCACCGGGTTCTCTGAGAATCCGTTTGGCAAATCGAGGGGGGTTTGCGGTGACGCGATTTGTGATTCAGGCTCTGAATGTGGACCGAGCAGAGCCGCGGGCGAATGGCCCAGATCGCCAGGAAAACCAAGCAATACCCATCCGATTTGGCGGACGAGGAACGGGAGCGGATCGCTCCACTAATGCCCAAGCCCGGGCGTCGCGGCCGTCCGCGCGAGCGTTGATGAGATTGCCGAGATCGACTTCCTACCGATTCTCAACACTACCAGCGCTCAGATGGTCGACCAGGCTCCAACTCCAGATCCTGCCTGCCGACGAACCGTTCCAGCGCTGCGATCCGCGCCTCATATTCCTGGATGAGGTCGGCCGCCTGGGCGTCGCCGTACGCACCTTCCTTATATTTGCGAACCGACACGCGGATCAGGTTGCGGGTGACATCGTGATCGTGACGCTTCGCCAAGCCGTGCAGCGTCGCCCCAGACAATATTCCTGCGCGACTTGACGTTTGAATTCCATGCTGTGACTGCGATATTTTGCCATGGGTTCTCTCTCCGAAACCCGACAGCCTGGTCAATTCTTCAATCCCAATCTGTCCACCCTCAGGGCACAGTCCCAGAGCGCACTGTTTTCCACAATGATTTTTGCCCAAGCCAATTTGACCTCGGGTTCCGACTCGGCACGCCACATAGTTCGGAATTCATCAATCTCTGCAGCATCTGACGCCAACCTGCTCAGCGCGGCAACAGCGATGTCGACGATCGCGGTCCTGGTTTTTCGCATCTGTCGACCAAAGCCGAAGTTGGCCAACGATTTCTTGTCCGTCGAGCGTCCCGTCCTGCTCTGCTGCCCAAGCAATGCCAGCCGCAGTCGATGCTTCAGAGAGAATGTCCCGTCTGACGTTCATTCCGTCCGCGATAGCTTGCCTCAGGAACGCAAATACGCGCCCGTCCTGGACAAAGGGGGTCTGAGGCGCCGACCACGAATCGCGAAATCGCGCGCAGGTCCGTGGATGTTAGGCCGGCGACCAGTTCATCGACCGGGTCAAGTGACGTGGTGTCTCGGCTGGTGAAGGTGACGGTTTGGGTTCTTCGATGGTACTGCCGTCCAGCAACGCGGTGATCGTCTTGCGCTGTTCAGGGGACGTCGGGTGTGCGCGTCAGTGATGCAAGCCTGCGCAGGGCGATAGGTTTCGGATCGGGCGTGGAAGGTGCGCATCCAGCCGATCTGATGGGCGCTGATGCCCTTGGACGCGCTGGCCATCCGCTTCGGACCAAGATTGGTCGCATCGGCCAAGACGCCGGCCAGCATGGCGGAGATATTTCGTGGGGCATCCCCGTGCGTACATGTGTGAATGGATCGGCGAACCCGGTCCATTCGTGCACTTCTCTCAAGAGGTCAGGCACCTCGACAAGCGGATACATCTCGCTGATCTCGGCGTTCAATTCCTCGGCTGCCGCGGAACGTCGCCGGCGGTCGGCGTGACGATCAGCGTTCCGGCTTCGAGACGAACAACCTCGAGCCTGCCTGCGCGAGCGCGATAGGCCAGGCGCTTCAGGTTGAAGTCCAGCACCTGCCTTGCTTCGTTCAGCCAGATGGCGCCGTCACTGCTCACGCCAAGGCCAAGCCGATCCTCCTCCTTCGAAAAGCTTCCATCGATCTTGATCTTGGAGAAGCTTCCGCTTTGCCATCGTCGGATTCCATCCACGACCAATCTGCCGGCAGCGTTGTCGAGTCGGCCGGACGAAGAAATCAAAACTGGCGCATCGCGATAGCAATCCACAGGGATCGGATGCTGCAGATCCGCGCTATGGCACCGTTCATGCTCCGTTCGCCTTAGCGTACGATTTCGAACTCCTCGTGTTCCGACCCAACCGGCACTGGCGTTTCAGAAGAATTTCGATGCTTGAAACAGGTGAAAGAGAGGACGCGGTCGCGAGGTTATGGGTCTACGACAGCGCCCAAAAATAGCAGATAGCCAGTCGCGCGGTCGCGGACGGTACAGAAGAATGGTCGGTTCACATGCATCGAAACGGGTCGAGAGAGGGAACGAACCACGTTGGCGGCCGTCGCCGCTGCGATCTTCGTTCCTTCCTCATTGATTTCGGCCCAAGCTCCATGCCGGACCGCCCCGATGAAGCGCCCGTTCAAGCCCATGGGAGAGAGATCGGCCTCCGGTCCAAAGGCGCTTTTGATTCCCAAATCCGATAGCGGCGCTCTCATTTCTACTGCGTAGGCGAGCTTGCAGCGCGGGAGCATCAGTTCCACCTCGGTCTCTTCAAGTTGCGTTACCCATTCCTGCCATTTCTCTGCATCGAAATTCGGCAGAAGCTGCGCCAATGGCATTCCCGCAGCAGGCAAGAGCACCTCCATGCTGAAATGGCCCGCGCCGTAGGGGAGGCTCACTGCTTGGAACATTCCAGTTTCCAGATAGCCAAATCGTGCCGTCTGCGTCATGAAGCGCGCGGGTTTACGGCCGCCATCGGGCAAGGCAAAAGTTCCGTCCCGGGTGAACTGGGGATCAAATGGAGTCTGCCACAAGCCCTTGAAGTAGACGGCGCTCGCGACCACGCAGTCCGTGGGGGGTGCCAAGTCGACATCGGTCAGGAGCCGATCGATTTTCCCTTCCGTCGCGTCGCCGATCCATCGGTTGATCGCCTCAAGGGTGCGTGGATCGGCAAACTCCAAGGTTGCCGTCCGCGCGGCATGGCTGGCTCTGACGTGCTTTTCGAAGGTCGCTGAGAGATGGAGGCCGGTGTCGATCCAGATGCCATTGGCGTTAGCCAGCCGCACCTGGGGGGAAGGCATTTCGAGCGCGGAACGCAGCGCGGCGACTGACCGGACAAGATTGTTTTCATCCGCCCCACGCTCTTCGAAGGCAGCGGCGATCTGATCTCGCGTTTCTCCACAGGCGCCGCTGTGCACCATCGCCAAAAGGGATGCCAGACTGGCCGGCGAGATGAGTATGTTCTCGAGCGGTCGTTTCTGAATCAATCCGTCGAGAAGACGAAACCCAAACCTATTACACTCCGCGCAGTTCGCCGAACCCGGCGCGGATGGATCAGAGCCTTCCAAAGCCTTGTCTCCAGCCGATACGAGCCAAACGTGCCTACAGTTCAGGCCCGGGGATATCGACACCCGTCTTATCCTTGATCCATGCGATAAACTGGTCCACTCGCATGTAAATCCCGCCGTCTCCGCAGACATTCTCGCTGCGCACACCGCGCGAGGTGGCTCCCAGCAGAAAGATGCTGCCGTTCCGCTCGATGTAAAGGGGGCCTCCGCTGTCCCCCGTACAGCTATCTTTGAGTAGCCCGCGTTGCCCGGCGACCATCTCGATACCACTGCGGCAGCCAAACTGCGATCCCTCGTTGATGCCGCTGCAGTCGAGAGAGAGAATCGGAATCTTCTCGACCTTTCGCTTCTTCCCATAGCCGAAGCTGCCGGTCGCCTCGGTATTTCCGAAGCCGGCCAGGATACATGTGCCGCCCGTGATTTCGTCCCCTTGGGCGATGTGGCGCGGCTCTATGCCCTCTGGCGCCCGTTCCAAAACAAGGACCTGAATATCCGCAGTCGGATGAGAAAATCGCTCGCTTACCTCGATCACCTGGCCAGTTCCGGGATCATCGACATTGGTGCCAAAGAAAACCCCGGTCGCTCCGGTACAATGCCGAGCAGTGACGACCACGGTCGGGGCGATGAGCGTGCCGGTGCAGAAGAATCCGCCGACGACACCCACTGCGCAGCAGTCCGGAAAATCCGTCGTCTCCTCCCCGCCTACGATCGGCTGCAGGCCTTCCGTGGTCACGCTGGGGGGAATGATGCCCTGTTCTCCGGGCTCCGTTTCGAAGCCCACCTGCCGCGCCTGCGCGGTGGTGGCAGTCTCCAAGTCTGTGAGTTGGGTCTCCAACTTCTGCAGACGGGAACGCAGTTCCTCAAGAGAGGCATGTATCGCACTGAAATCGATCATAGACGGCTCCTACCCTGCTGACATCGTGTATTTTCGCCGGCTCGCAGTGACGCAACCCGCCCTAGGCGCTCATTCCTCCTCCGAAGGGTCGAAGCGGAGCGCGGCGGTGAGGTCGCGGAAGAATTGCCTGCGGGCCTCCGGATCCGGCTGCCCGCCGGCGGGGCCAAGGAACTGCGGGCGGGGAATAGCCTGGAGGAACTGCCCCGCACGCTCATGGATGCCGGCAAAGGTTGCAGCCTGCGGAACTGCCACCGCCGTCACTGCGCACTGGGCCGCGCCAGGCACCAGGCGCACCGGGTAGGTAGCCGGGTCGGGGCGCTTGAAACCTGTCTGCAGCCAGTTTGCCAGAGCCAGCATGGCTTGATAATCGGCCACAATGCTGTCGCCGAACTCGCTCAGGGCATGCCCCTTCAGGGCATCGAGCTTTGTATCGAGCAAGGTCTTGACCACCACGGGACACTCGGGGACGTAGGCGGCCAACTGAGCAGTCGGCTGGTAGCGCGATTTCCAGAGTGCCACCAGATCGTCGGCAATCGCCGCCAACTCCGGCACGCCCACCGCGAGGCCGCGCAATATTTCGGCATTCAGGAGGATGCGGACATATGCGTTGGGATGTGTGTCTCCGGAATCGAGACTGGTCACGTCATCGGACGGACGGATCAGCAGGCTCAAAAGGGAGTGGAGATAGGCGACACCGCCAAGAGCAACCCCGAATACATCCGCAACGATCTCCCGCAGCCAACGACGCCATTGGGGCCAGCGGTCGGCTGCGAGGGCCTGCTTTAGGTGGGGCTCGAGAGCTTCGGAGAGCTTCAAGTCCTGGTCCAACGGATGGCCGACCTCATGGTAGATGGCGCAATATGTCCAGAGGGCTGCCGTATAGTCGAACGGAAGCGAGAGAACGGAAACCGGCAGCCTCAGTTCCGCAATGCCTTCCCCGGGAAGGCCGAAGAGCCTCAACTGGTGCCGCCGGGTCGCAGCGGTGGGGGAGAGCGCTGCGTTGAGATAGGTCAGCGGCGGCTCGCGAAACGGTTGCGCGCCATTAACCGCTTGCCACGCCCTGGCCTTGTCCATGCAACGTTTATAGCACTCAGCGGCCACCAGATCCGCCGCGTCCAGCGCCTGCCGATAGGGTCCCAAAGCCTCCTGTCGCTGCGCCAGTATGTGCTGGAAGATCGCCATGATGCCATGGCCTCCGGAGAGCTCCCGTTCGAGCGCAATCCTGAGAGTAAGGAATTGTGGCGTACCCACTTGATCATCCAGACTTTCGACGGCGGAGCGCTGGCGCGACAGGAGCGTCTCCAGCATCACCGTGACGGCTTCGATCTGGCTGCGATGGATGCCCTGGCCTTCCACATTGCTCCCGGTCAATGCCCGCCAGCGGGCGACCTCAGCAGGAAGCACCTGCGCACGGCGCTCCAGTTCCAAGGCAAGCGAGAGTTCGATTGACATTGCCCGTCTCTGCTTCAGGTATCGAATCGTGACCCGCGACACATCTTTTGATCGCAAGCATTCCGGTCGCCTTGGACCGAGCTCTTCCAAGGTGATTTTTCTAGCCACGGGAACAAAAATACCTTATCATTTGCATTCTGCTTGGTCCATAGTAGTTCTTCCAGTGGCGAAGCCTTCGTAGTCGGGGTCAGATACTGCGGCCGGCAGATCACAGCAACGAAGCGACATTGGCGGTCGACTTTCCGGGAGAGGAGCCGTTCATGAGCAGTTCTGCCTCACCTCGGTCCGATGTGGTCCTCAGGGTTGTGCGCTCGGCCAGCGATGAAGCCGAAACGCGCCGCTCGCGCAGCGGCACTGCTGCAAGCGGCGCGGGATCTCCTACCGTTTACACGGTGCTTGTTTATTCTGATCTAAGCCTCGACCTCCACCCGCCGGCGGAACTGCCCTTTGCCAGCCCGACGGTGCTCGCCGGGCTGCCGGTGGTCGGGGCGGAGAGGCTGGTAATCGGGTGGACCAGCCATG
Source organism: Mesorhizobium sp. WSM4814 (assembly GCF_055811595.1). Lineage (NCBI taxonomy): Bacteria > Pseudomonadati > Pseudomonadota > Alphaproteobacteria > Hyphomicrobiales > Phyllobacteriaceae > Mesorhizobium > Mesorhizobium sp. WSM4814. Next base: position 11,765 of record NZ_JBVVQT010000007.1, on the reverse strand, counting down.
AAGACTACCTGGCGGACTTTCTGCAAGGTGAGAAAGCGCCAGAAATGATGCGAACAAAGCTATTCCGTACGCTGTCCCCAAAACTTGCAGCCGTCCTCGAATACCTGTCCGACCGTCCGGCCCGTATATGGTTCTCAACTGAGGCTCCAGAGCTGGACGAACTGCCTTGGGAGTTGCTGCTGGGCGACCGGCGCATCCAAGGAGAGACGGACCTGTCCTTTGTCCGAGGGCTCCCACCAGACCCACCTCGCCCGCTCGTGCCCCTGGTGGGCAAGCCTCGCCTTGGGCTCATCGGCTCGCCACCCTTAGCTCCGGCGCCCCTGTGGGACCGGCTCAACACTTTGAAGAACGTGGTCGTCATGCCCTTGAGCGGGGATCCACGGCAGGCGCTTCGCCAAGCGGCGGCGGAGGGCCTTGAGTTGGTTCACCTCGTAGCGGACGGCTTCGTGACCCAGGCTTACGAGGGCGCACTCTACTTCCATGATCTACAAGTGACGGATCCGACCGGGCGTACCCTCTCCGCGCCCGAGCTCAGCTCCCATCTGCTTGCAAGCCAGGTCGCGGTCCTCGGGATCACCGTTCCTGATGAAAAGTTTGTCCGAAATCCCGATGCGATGCTGTTGGCCGACCGGATGGTGCCCTCCGCATACCGCGCCTATGCGCGACTGGCGGGTACCGATGCCGCATTGCCCACGATCGTGGCTCCGACCGGACCCCTCGATCCGCCGGATGCCTGGGATGCCCCGCGCTTGGCAAGCTTCTGGGAAGAGTTCTATGAAGGCGTGGGAGAGAGCTACAATGTCGAGGACGGAATGCTGCGGGCTCGCAATGTCGTAAGGAGCGTCCCGATGGCTCTGTTCCTGCGGCACGCACGGGGGGCCCTTTTCCGTCGCGAACAACAGGGTTCTTCTGCGCTGGCAACTGAAGTCTCTCATAAGGCAGCCGAATACGCCCTTTCCCGGCGCTTCACCGAGCGATTGGTGACGCTCCAGCAGAGTGTCGATTTCTCCAAGAGCCTTACCGACTTGCTCGATGAGGAGCGCGCGCATCAGCAGCGGATCGCGAGCGAACTGGAGCCATGGACCCGCGGAGAGGAGAACTAGAGATGAGCCAGGAATGCGTCATCGAGTTCCGGCAGAATGGCAACAATCTCGACCTCGATGTGCAGGCCACGGCATCGGATCCCGCAAATGCATTCGCTACAATGGTCGCCCGGCCACCGCTACGGTTGACCGATGCGGACATGGACCGTATGCGGAGCGGCACTCCCCCGAAGGATCTCGTAGATCGGATCGCCGACGCCGTCAGCCAATGGCTCCTGATGCCCGCATCTGCCGCTCACCTGGATTTGCCTCTGCTGCTCAGATTGAATACGAGCCCGGTGCATCCATGGCGGCTGGTTTTCAGCACAGAAAAAATCACGGATGAGGCACTTCGTCAGGGACTTTCGGAACTCCCAATCGAGTTGGTCCAGGCGCCGGGGTTTGCGGTGCCGCTTGCCCTACACCATGGGGTGAGTTCCATAGTGCACCGGCTCCCCAAGACCGGCGCTCCGCTGGGCACCGTCGGCGATTGGCCACTGCGCATCCTGATCGTGCGCTCCAATCCGGCAGACCTGGGCGGAGCGGTGCCGCCGGCCGACGCGATTCGCAAACTCATTTTGGACACAAAACCAGATCTGGCGGCGAATGGCCGCATCCAGGTGGACGTTCTGAGCAGCGAAGACGCGCTCCAACTTGCAGGTCGACCGACGGCGCGCAAACTGCTCGACCAGGTGGCCCATCCCTACGACATGCTCATCTATCTGGGTCACGGCGATCTTCAGCCGAGTCCCGCGGGAGGTCCTCCGCTCGGCCTGCTGTTACTGGAAACGGATGACGGGCAGAACGCCAAGCAAGTGGATGCCAAGCAGATTTCGACGTTGTTGAATCGGAACCCGATACCTGTCGTACTGCTCATTGGGTGCCTCACCGCAGCCGAGGTTCCGGCGGCAGTAAAGGCTCAGGTCGATGCAGCGTTGCCCGGCTGGATACGGGGCAGCCAAGGTGTGGCGCAGGCGTTGGTCAACGGTCAGTCCGGCGTCCATTTCGTTATCGGGATGCGCTACAAAGTCGACAGTCAGGATGCACGCCTTTTCCTCGAAGGGTTTTTCTCGCGATTACTGAAGGGACCGAGTCCAGGCGATCTGGAGGCAGCGCTTCAGGAAGGTCGTAGCAGACTGCATTTGGTTGGAAGCCAAGCCATCAGCTGGGCTGCACCGGTCGCGTTTCGAACACGTGGGAACGAGCCGTTCTTCCCTTATCTCGGGAAGGTCCCGCTCATCACGCCGGACCCGGCAAAGGAGAAGGGCCGATCCGAACTCTGGCAGATGCTCTCCCAGATCAACTGGCCGCTTGGCGATCTGCGGGCTCGCGCCCTGGCGTTTCTCGATGAACTGGAGCGCGAATATTTCAATAGCCTGGAGGCGCAGGGCGCGTTGGTCGTGGCCGAGCGCAAGACGGTGGATCCGAGCACGTTGGTGGCGGGCGGGGAGACGCCCGAGCAAATACTGATTTCGCTGCGCGGCCAACTCTCAGCGCAATCGCTGGACGCCATTGTAGTGAGCAGCAGCGCACGTCTCATCAACGTGCAACTGACCCCTGAACTCGAGGCGAGTGGCTGGGAGTTGTTTCCGCAGCCGGTGAAAGAGAATAGGATCAAATTGCACCTGCAGCGAGACAGTTTGGCTGCGCTGCCGGCAGGTCCTCTGCTTCAGGTGAATTTGGCGATTCCCCAAGGGCCGCCGGTCGTGTGCGTTGCGGCCATGGAGGGCGTCCGGACACAGCCGCCTGTCGCACTGTGCTCGCTTAGCAATGCAGTCATTGTGCCCGCGGCTTAGCCTGTCAGAGCCTGCTGGAAAGTCCCAATTCGAGGCTTGGGACAACACAACAACCGGGCGGGAACTCGCCTGTCCTTGAAGAACACATTGGGAGACGAAGCGGCGGCGTCAAACGACGTCGCCCCCATCGATCTCGGTTATGCGTGTGCAATCCTCGCCACGACATCCGGTGGATGGGCAAACCTTCGAAACGAAGCAGGTCCCGTTGAACACATAGTCGGTCTCACCCCTCACCAGTATCCCTTCCACGACGAAATCCTCGCCGAAGACGGGCGAACCGGAGTTGCCGCCATAGGTATCCAGGTTGGCGACGAAGAAGGCGGTGGGAGAATTGTCCCTCACAACTGCCCCGGGAGCATATTTCACGGGCAGGCCCGAGGGATGGCCCATCACCGAGACAGCGGCGCCATCTGCTATGCGTCCCGACTTGCGGATCGCCAGGACGGGACGGTCGGTCGCCGGCCGGTCGAGACGAACGAGCGCCCAGTCCGGCCCCGAGCTTTGCTCGACGCGACCCAGGAGTTCGGCACCGCTGTAGATGTCAGCGTCGTTGATTCGCACCACCGGCGTCTCGGCGTCTTCCATGAGGAAACCGAAAGCAGCCCGCATGGTCGTTACATTGTCGGCGTTTACGCAGTGGCCGGCAGTCGCAATCACGTCCGGCGCGACAAGGAAGCCTGTGCAGAAGGCACCGACCGGTTGGCGCGCAAAAGTTTCTGTGGAACACACGCCCTGCGCCTCAGCCAAAGTTACTGTCTGCAGCGTGGACGTGCCGTCACCATTGCTGACGATATTCGATGCCCGGAACAGCGCAGCCACACTCAAGGCAATCCGTTTGACATCGTCGTTCGGAAAATCCCAGAAATCCTTCCGGTCGTCCACGCCGTAGATTACGCGCTCCTGTCCAGCGAGTGCATACACAAGTTCGCCGGTGCCGACTTCTGCCAGCGGCGAGGCGCTACTCTCACTGCTTCGCTCGGCATGGCGCCTTGTGGCCCGTTTCGGGGTCCTTGCATGGAGTTCCGCCCGCAGATCGGAAGCCGAAGTCGCTTTCAAGTCGATCTTGTTTGCCATATCATCACCTACACTTGCAATGAAAAGAAGCTACTACTATATATCAATATTTTTATCATACATCAACAAGAAACGTTTACGCAAAGAAATTAACGTGCTAAAATCTTTGCCTACTCTCCCGAGGCACCCGAGGCATCAGAACCAGCCAATGAGCCGGGACACCGAATTCTGCCGAGCCATTGAACAAGGACGTTTCGAAGTGGCGCGTACTCTGATCGCGGATGCCGCGAGTGCGCTAGATCAGGCGCGTTCCGGCCCGACCGAGCATGAGCGGCAAGTCGAGGCATTAATCGAATGGCTTGCCGAACGGGTTTGCGTCCGAAAAGTTTCCGCCGCCGAAGGAATCCAGAAGAGCCAGCCGCCGCAAAAAATCATCATGGTCGACGTCAGCGTTCAGGGTTCGGTCCAATCCTTCGGGTTGAAGTTGTCCCTGGGTGCAAAGGTAGAAGTCACCACTTTAGCGCCGATGCCTGATGGAAGCTCTCGGTTCCCTTAGTGTTGTCCCCGACTGCGGCCCTTCGGTGTTCAGCAGACGGCGCCGAATGGAAGAGCGGCAAAATGATTCGACAACTCCAAAAGATGCCTCGGGTTGAATTTTACAAGACGAGATCAATCGTGGAAAGCAATCAGAAATGATCAAGACGACAGCATCGACAACACGTCAGGATGGACGAGAACTTTACGAGGATGATCCATTCTTTTTGCTTTACGCAAACAGCTAGTCGTGTTTAGATTTATTGCGCAGGCCAAAATATGAGAAGCACGCATTTTGTTGTGTGCTTATGGCTGCACTGTCTGGAGGACGATCATGGGGTCCAACGCTGGCAGACATCAAGCCCAACCGAGCACCTATGTACGTCAGTCATTTCGTACTTCCGCTCTGACCAACGGCGGGCGTTTGTTGGACAAGGTCGCCGCGGCATGCCGACGCCTTGCTCCTGCAGGTTGGGCAGAACTGCTGGCGCTGCACGGCCTCGACATCGGGGCAGCGGATTTGGCGGTCGAACTGGCGCGCGATCTCGACCGCATCGACCGGACTCAGCCAGGCTTTCAGGACTTCGCTGCAGAGGGCGTTCGGGGCATCGAGCCCGGCCGCCCCAGCCGAAGCCTTCTGTTCCACGCATTCGCCTCTCCCAAGGCGACCCACTATCAAGGCCGCAACGGCCGCGAGGAGCTCGCGGACTTCCCGACGGTGGCCGAGATCGAGGCGGTCGAAAATTATGTCTTCGGCGCGACGCCGCCATCGCTCGAGGACCTGCGGGCCAGGGCCGAAGGCGCGCCTTTGGCGATCGTGGTCTTTGCGTCGGAGTACCGACCCGCGGCCGATACCGTGCATCGCCGGCACGCTGACATGTGCTATTCCCGCACCGGTGTGTCTCGCATCGGAACGCACCCGTCCATTTACGCTGCGGCCGCACGCGGTTTTCTGCCGGTCGTGCCGCAGGATGGCCATGCGGTGGCCGTGCAGCCCTGCCGATATGGCGCATATATTTCCGCCCTCAAGTTCGGACAAAAGGGCGGGCACGGCCCAATGCGTTTCATCGAGCCCGAGGTCGAGCCGCAGGCCGGTGAGGCCGATAGCGAGAAGGACGCCGGTCTCTTTGCCGCGCCGGCTGCCGGCCAGACGAATGGTTCGAGCGATGCAGACCGGCAGTTCTGGATTCCGCTGCACAAGCTCTTCGACGGCGGCGAATGCCTGAGCGGTTACGACATCGAGGTCCGGCTCGCGGCACAGCACATCAACGAAAAGCTTCGGCGGGCTCATAAGTTGTTTGAAGCCGCGGGCCATGACGCGGGGTGGCACGAGCCGGCTCTCAGCAAGGCTCCCTTCGTAATCCGTTCGGGCATAGCGGAGTTCTCGACGGATAAGGCCGACGGCAGCTGGCTGCTGTCGCCAACGGTTCACTCGCATCTGGTGGAAGCGGCCGAGCATGGCGGCAAGCCAGCGACTTTCTTGGTTCCCGAAACGAAGAACTACTCGCCCTGGAGCGTTTATGAATCAAGCCTGAATCTCAATCCCGTGGACGGTGCACGAACTGCACCGGAATACCTCCACGTTCGCCACAAAGTGACATCCGAAAGCGACGTGAACTTGAATGACTCTCCCGACCTCCTGCAACTGATCAGGAAAGGCGGCTACCACGCTCGGCACTATGTCGATTACACCGGCGACGGCTGGGTCGATGTGGAATGCGCGGCACTGGCGCTCGAGATTCCTCGCCGGCTCCCGGCCTATTCGTTGGTCGCGAGCCCTGACTATTTTCCCATCGTCCGGCAGAGCGATCTTGTCCTGTGGACTGACCAGTCCGCACCGCCCGGTCTGCTCGATCACATCTGGCCCGTCCGACCCGGCCGGCCAGAGCCCCTTTCCGACCAGCGCATAGCGGCGAACATGGAACTGAAGGAGGCCGGCTTCAATCCCTCCGACGATACGATGACCGCCATCGTAGGCTCGGTTGATTCGGGCGAAGGCCGGCAAATGCGGTTGCGGCCTGCAGCTTACGTGCGCGCTTCCATGCTACCCGACGGCGCCTCCGGCGTGTTTGCGCCCGGCTGGGACGTATCCATCGACCGGACCAAACCGCCTGTGGGATCCGATACCGAAACGGGCATACTCTTCCTGAACAACTATGGACTGGGCGCGCCTTTTCCTGAGGACAGCATGCTCTGTGCCGCGCTTAGCTCTTTCTGGCCGGCGGTCGCGCCGGACGTTACCCGCACCTTCGCGCCCGGCCCTCGCTACGCGACGGCGACGCCGCTGACGGACGACGTTATAGGAATAGGCACAGACAATCCCTGGGACGGCATTCGCGGGCCGGTCGCGGGGCCTGCGGCCAACACGGTCGACTACAAGGCCCTGCCCTACGGCGACTACGTGGAAGCCGCGCTAGCGTCGCGGTTCGATGCGTCGGTAATCTCGCAAACCAGCATCTCAGAATATGTGGCCCGCACGCTTACGATGGCCATGGTTTACGAAGCGCTCGGAATCACTGCGCCGGAAGACAAGGCAAAATGGGCAGTATTGTCCTTCCGTCAGGCCGCACCCGACGATCCCGATCTTCGGGCCGCCATTGCCGCCCATGGCCGCAATCTGAACCCGCAGCATACATACAGGTTCGAGATGATCCGCCATGACGGCGTCCGGCGGCCGCACCCCGATCCCGTCAAGTTCGATCGGCTCATCGTCCCCTACACGGAACGCGTACTGTTGTTCGCGGACCCGACGATCGTAATGCGGCAGGCGGCGAACAAGTCCTGGGCCTCGCCCTATGAACGGAGTCGTTGACATAGCGGTTGTCGGCGGCGGCCCAGCGGGGGCGGCCGCCAGTATCCTGGCGCTTGCGCGTGGCCTACGCGTCGCGCTAGTCGAGCGCCGCATCTTTCCTCGCCATCGCCCTGGCGAGACGCTTCATCCGGGTGTCGAGCCCATTCTTCGCCAACTCGACGTCTTCGAGGCGCTTCAGGCTTTACGGCCGTTGCGGCCCACCGCGGTAATGACCGCCTGGGGCGGCACGGCACGGCTCATTCCTTATGGTGCAGACGATCGTGGCACGTGGGGCGGCTTTCAGGTATTGCGTAGCGACCTCGACGATCTGCTCTTGCGTCGCGTTGGCGAGCTTGGAGGGACGGTGCTGCAGCCCGCAGCCGATGTGTCGCCCATCATCGACTCCGGGCGGGTGCGCGGCGTGCGTGTCGGTAAGCTGGCATTGGAGGCCCGGACGACCATCGATGCCTCGGGCACAGGCGGATTTCTGCGCCGCAGACTTGGGATCGCAGTTTCCCGCTGTTCTGAAAGACTTGTGGCGCATTACGGCTATCGCCTCGGAACTTTCTCGGCGACGCCGCACCTGACTGCCGACGGAAGTGGCTGGACCTGGATCGCCGATGTGGCGCCTGGCCTTGTCCATTGGACGCGGCTGTCATTCCAGGACCGCAAGTCTGCCGCACCGCCTGTCGAAATCGCCCATCTAGAGCCTCAAGGCCGGCAGCGCGCGGCGGACGTTACCTGGCGAAGGTCGGACTGCTTCGCGGGTCCCGGCTATTTTATCGCCGGCGATGCCGCCATGGCCCTTGACCCGGCGACCTCTCACGGTGTGTTGCGCGCTCTGATGTCGGGCATGATGGCCGCTCATTGCGCAGCGGGCGTCGTGCTCGGCCGCACACGACCTGAAACGGCCGCCAGCTCCTACGCCGCATGGCTGAGCACCTGGTTCAAACGCGACACAGCGAGAATGCGCGAGCTCTACCGAGAACTCGGCGTCGAGCGATCTCTTTGCCTCGATGATGATCTACCACCCCGATCGGTGGCCACAGCAAGCGCAAGAGGGTAAAATGTCGAAGACAGTGATCGTAAATATCCGTAACAGCACGTTCCCACCCCTGACGGTGACTGAAGGAAGTCATGTGGTCTGGCGCAACCTGGACCCCTTCCCGCATTCGGTCGAGACGCTGGCTAATGATCCGAACTACTTCAACGCCGGCGCCATGCTGCCTGGCGAGACCTCGAGCCCCATCCTGTTCGCGACGCAAGGCACCTTCGGCTACATCTGCCGCTTCCACACCGGAATGGCCGGCTCCGTCCAGGTCGTCGCGCATGGCAGCAGCCATCCGCATAGTCATGAGGAAGGACATGGCGATGGCCACGGCGGCCACGGCCTGCATCATTTCCACGGATTTGTCACCGGCGGACGCTCTGGTGATCGACTCTACATGAGCCATACGCCAGTCCTGGCCGACGACAGGCACAGCTATCAAGTCATCCTGCGCGGACGGTTCGCGAATCCGGACCATGCCAAGATTTATGATGAGCTGCGAGCCTCCGATTACGGCGATCAGGTCGTCCAGATATTCCATGGCCACATGTCGATGCCTGAGATCGGCACCGGCAAGATCAAGCGTTTGCCGAACGCTTCAGTCAGCTTTTGGCCCGGCGGGACGCAGACGACGATCGGCCCAACACAGGTCGGCATTCCCGGCCTCGAAGATGTGCCCGTCGACCTGGAGGAAGTGATCCATTTCCATGCGTTCGACACCGAGGCCGACTATCCGGACGCCCTCAGCTACATCATGTATGGCGATGCAGAGGACGTCTTCATCGATCACTTCATCAACCGAGCGCCGAGCTTCCACTCGGTAGCCAAGCTTGCTGTGGCGCCGAAGGGCTGGAAGGGGACGGGCGCAACGATGTTCAAGGTGCCGGGGCGAACGATCCGGTCGCTGCCGCCGCGCCTGATCACCCGCTTCGCGATGGTCGACAACGCCTTCCATCTTTTCTGGCTCCTGCCACCCGGCGCCGTTGTCCGGCAAGCCCAGGATCCCCTCATCCGACGCGGCAATCCGGCGGGCGCGAACCACGTCCACGCCGTCTCGTTGGAAGATGGGCAACCGAGCGAAATCGAGATTTTCCGCTTCCTCCATTTCGACATTCGGCTGCTGAACTATGGAGTTCTCATCGTCTAAGGCTTTCCTAACCCCGCCAACGGCTCCGACAGCGTGGTAAAGCAGCGCTCGACTTGGCGGAGGTTGTCTACACACGAGAGATCAAGGCAGAAGAGGGCCGCAAGCCGAACGGCAGCTCCTGGCATCCATAGTAGACATTCATCTGTTGAATTCACCGACTCATCCGGTGTTGAGGTCGATATTGAGGAGGTCAACTCTGCATTAGGTCCTCCCGGTCGCGCACATGTTCAAGACTTGCCTTAAAACCGAAAGAGCCTATCGGGGTCGATGTGCATTTTTACAAATAGTGAGACTTCACTGCAAACAGTCACACTACAAAGACCGAGTCTCAGACTCCAGTTTCTTTTTTTGAAATTTTCGACATGATGACTGTCGGGATCGCATGCTTCGGCGGTGTGAAAAAGGGGAAGGGCTGTGACGATTTCAAATGCCAAGATTGCCCGGGTGATTGTTTCCGACACTGCGGTTGCACTAACGTCACTGTCGACTGCACACTATAATGGCGAAGACCGTCTGGTGACTTTGGGCATCAAAGGTGCTTTGAGGAAGGTAATCCCCTCGCGCCTTGTCATCTCAGCGACGGAAGCGGATCGTAGCCTAGACCTCAAGATCCTGAGCAAACACTGTCGCTCTGCCAAGACCCTGGCGGACCTCAACAAAGCGGTTGCACTTTCACTGCAGCCCCAAAAATCCATCGCAACGCCGCCACGGCAGCGGCATAAAAGGACTGCCGCTCGCTTTAGCTCATCAGCCGTCATGACGCACGTTTGTATCGTCATCGGCAAATTTAAGAATATAGACCCCTCCTTGATAAAGCCGATCGATGACCTAAAAGGCAAATGGTTCTTTGATACGTTCGAAAAGCGAGCAATCAGCAATTCGATCAATTTGTACTTCGAATATCAGCTCAATAATCGTTTATCTCCCCAGATACACCCATCGGAAACAGAAGCAGCTGTCACCGTGCGTGATCTTGGTCAGATCACGTTCAATCACCTGTAAATGTGGTGTAGTCATGACACGGACAATCACTATAGTGGTCGTTTTGTTGGTGACAACGTCGTCCCCAGCTCTCGCGGACAAGCGTCTCGAGGAAGCTCTCGAGCCCTATTATGATCTCGACAAGAACGGCCTCGACGCCAAAGAGCGGCAGGAGATGATGCAACAGATCCACGCCATTCAAGATCGTTCTGTCGAAACGGTTCAATTCGAGAAACAAGATCTTCCAGACAAGAACAATCAATGGCGCTCAGGCGTCTTGTTGCGGGACGCATATGCCACTGGAGTTTTTCTAGATAGCAACGAGGAGATCTCCGACGCTGGGGCTGCCTTTTCATATACGAACAATTTCAGGGCAGACACGGATACGTTCTCAGCCGCGGGGGTTCTTATGTTTGGAGCCGTCGGTGAACTTAATCGGAACTATGACGGTCCTTCGGACGTCTTGCGCCCAACCAGACTTGGTTTTTTGGGCGGCGTTGAGTTCGACACCACCTGGGTCAATGGCGAAAAGTCAGGCTCGCTAGCTGCGCGTTTCGGATCGGAGTTGGAGACGCAGCAAGGCGGCCCGTTGGATTACCAGTATTGGAAATTGGATGGGGTCTACATTACGGACTACGACGGAGCAGCCAGCGTGTTCGGCCTTGAAGCGAAGTGGATGCCCCTCTCAACGGCCTTACCGATAGGCAAGACTGTTTCTCTCGACAGCGGTCGGAGCACATGGCTGTATTTCCGACCCACACTCAACCTTGACTATGCGCATGTCGAGGACAATGGGGAGTTCACCAATCTGCAGCCGGGAGCCGACTATCTCTGGGGAGGAGTAAAAGCTGACTTGTCTTTATTTTTCAGCAAGGACACTCCACTTGAACGCTTCAGCGTGAACTCAAAATACATCTATATGTACGACTTCCTCGACTCGGGTCGCGACTCCATTCATTTCGGGCAGGTTGCCGTCAAATATGCGCTGAATGATAGCAAATCATCATTTCTGCAGTTGCGCTACACTTATGGTAACACGCCTCGAACCCTCACTGAGAAGAATGAGATATTCTTTGGGCTGACGGCTTTGATCGGGGATTTGGTAGAGGCGAAGCCTTCGTCGGATACCCAGTAGTGGTTGGACATGCGTCGTCTGACAGGCCGACGCATGACCCAGTAGACACAAACCAGATCACAATACGCCCGCCAGTTGCAGAGTTGCAGCGTCAGAAATAGGATCGCAATTACGAGCGTGCCCGCCCAGAAGTCGATGCGGCTTTTCGCTAAAAAGGCCCTGACCTGCCACTGAACTGTCATCCGGCGGCGATTAGAGCCTCAGCTGTTTCTGTTACGCCGTAGGGCGCGGGTTGAG